>NZ_JAHZMK010000034.1:0-83881 GCF_020387775.1 Photorhabdus antumapuensis | reverse complement strand
TTGACCCGTTCAGTGATAAACCGGATGCGCGCATGTACCGTACCGGGGATTTGGCGCGTTATCTGCCGGGAGGGGATTTAGTGTTTGTCGGCCGTAACGACCAGCAGGTTAAGATCCGGGGTTTCCGCATTGAACCGGGGGAAATTGAAGCCCGGTTGGCAGAGCACCCAGCAGTGCGTGAATCTGCCGTGTTGGCGTTAGGGGATGCGCAGGATAAGCGTCTGGTTGCTTATGTGGTGGCACCAGTGGATGAGGGGCTGGCGAATAGCCTGCGTACCCACCTGAGTACAACTTTACCTGACTATATGGTACCGACGGCCTTTGTGCGTCTGGATGCGTTGCCATTGACCCCGAACGGTAAGTTGGATCGCCGGGCGCTACCGGCACCGGATAATGAAGCGTTTGCCCGTCAGGTTTATGAAGCGCCACAAGGGGATATGGAAATCACATTAGCGGTGATTTGGCGTGAAGTCCTGGGGATCGAACAGATCAGCCGACATGACAATTTCTTTGCCTTGGGCGGCCACTCATTGTTGGCAGTGCGGGTGATGAACCGGGTAGCCGCTTTGGGTATCGAACTGCCGCTAACAACCTTGTTTAAGACTCCTTCATTGAGGGCGTTTGCTGAGGTTATGCAGGCTCGGCCGGGTCAACCGGATAATATCTTGCCGATATCCCGTGATGGGGCGTTACCGTTGTCATTTGCCCAGCAGCGCTTGTGGTTTCTGGCCCAACTTGAAGGGGTCAGTGAAACGTATCATATCCCGATGGCCCTGCGTTTATCTGGACAGTTAGATATTATGGCCTGGCAAAAGGCGCTGGATACCTTGTTTGCCCGTCATGAAGCGTTACGTTCTGTCTTTGTTTCTGTAGATGGTCAGCCACAAGTGCGTCTGTTGGAGCCGGATAGTGGCTTACTGTTATCTCAATATGACCTGAGTGGGAGACCAGATGCGGATGTTGTTCTTGAGCGTCTGAGTGTGGAGGAAGCCCATGCGTCATTTGATCTTGAAAGTGGCCCACTTATCCGTGCGGCTCTCATCCGGATCACTGATGACGAATATCAGTTTTTGCTGACTCTGCATCACATAATTTCCGATGGCTGGTCTGCCAATGTGCTGATACAGGAGCTGAACACACTTTATACGGCGTTTATGGATGGGCAATCCGATCCGTTGCCGCCGTTGGCGATCCAATACCCGGATTACGCCGCCTGGCAGCGTCAGTGGTTGTCGGTTGAGCGTATTCAGGTTCAATCTGACTATTGGCGTGCAATGTTGGCTGATGCGCCCGTCTTGCTGGATTTGCCAACAGATCGGCCTCGTCCACCGGAACAGTCGTTTGCCGGGCAGGCCGTGCCGATTAACCTGGATGTGGAGTTAACGACCGCCCTTAAGCGCCTGAGTGAACAGCACGGTGTCACCTTATTTATGACGCTGTTGTCAGCCTGGTCGGTAGTTCTGTCACGTTTGTCAGGTCAGGAAGATGTGGTCATTGGCACACCGAGTGCGGGTCGTAATCATCAGGAAGTAGAGCCGTTGATTGGCTTTTTTGTCAATACGTTGGCGTTGCGCATGGATTTATCGGATGAACTGACAGTGACGGAATTACTGGCGCGAGTCCGGCAAACCGCATTGGCGGCCCAGGAGCATCAGGATTTACCGTTTGAACAGGTGGTAGAAATCGTGCAACCGCCACGCCGATTAGCGCATACCCCGTTGTTCCAGGTGATGTTTGTCTGGCAGAACAATGAGAGCACGGAATGGGGATTACCGGGATTGGCGGTGTCACCGGTTGATCAAGCCGTTGATATTGTCAAGTTTGATCTTGAACTGGACTTGTCAGAAGAGGAGGGCAGGATTGTTGGGGCATTGAGTTATGTCACAGCCCTGTTTGATCCAACGACAATGGAGCGGCAGGTGGGATATCTGCACACAGTACTGCAAGCGATGGTGGCTAACCCCCAACAGTCGGTCAGGGAAATTGATATCCTGTCCCCGGCGGAGCGCAGGTTATTACTGGAAACCTGGAACGCCACGGAAACCGCCTACCCTGAGGCATTATGCATTCATCAGTTGTTTGAACAACAGGTGGAGAAAACCCCTGATGCGATAGCATTAGTGTATGAAGAGCAAGCACTTAGTTATGCTGAATTAAATACCCGTGCTAACCGGCTGGCTCGTCAATTGATCGAACAAGGAGTTTGTCCCGGTGATCATATTGCGCTCTTGCTAGCGCGTTCGATGGGACTGGTGGTAGCCCAATTGGCGATTCTCAAAGCCGGTGCCGTTTACGTGCCGGTTGATCCCAGTGTACCGGATGAGCGGAAAAACTGGCTGATAAGTGATTGTTCAGCCAAGTTGCTGCTGATTGATACACGGGCGGATATTCCGGTGAACCTGACTGTGCCGCTGCTTCGTCTCTCGGATAAGACAGACATGGGCCACGATAAAGATCGCTTTAACCTTGACTTACCGCGTTCCAGCACTGAGTTAGCGTATATCATGTACACCTCTGGTTCTACCGGGACACCTAAAGGGGTCTTGGTGCCGCATCGTGCGGTGGTCCGGCTGGTTATCAATAATGGTTATGCTGAAATCGGACCGGATGATCGGGTAGCTTTTGCCGCTAATCCGGCTTTCGATGCCAGCACGTTTGAAGTTTGGGCACCGTTGCTCAATGGTGGCGCGTTAGTGGTTGTTGATCATGCTACTTTGTTGACACCGCAGGCGTTTGTACAGGATCTACAGGTTCAGCGAATCACTGTTCTGTGGTTGAGTGTCGGATTGTTTAACCAGTTAGCGGCGGAGCTGTCTCCGGTTCTTCCACAGATAAAATTCCTGATTGTTGGCGGAGATGCCCTTGATCCCCATGTTATCGGTCAGGTACTGCGCACGAGTCCGCCACAACAGCTATTAAATGGCTATGGGCCGAGTGAAGGTACCACCTTTACGACCACATACCGTATCACAACATTAGTGCCCGGAGCGGCCCGTATTCCTATCGGCCGACCGGTAGCTAACACGCGGGTTTATCTGTTGGATACTTGTGGTCAGCCGGTACCGTTAGGAGTGGTTGGAGAGATCTATGTGGGGGGCGATGGAGTGGCCTGTGGTTATCTTAATCGGCCTGAATTGACCGCTGAACGTTTCCTGATTGATCCGTTCAGTGATAACCCAGATGCTCGCATGTACCGCACCGGGGATTTGGCCCGCTATCTGCCGGATGGCAATTTGGAATTCCTGGGCCGTAATGATCAGCAGGTTAAAATCCGCGGCTTCCGTATTGAACCGGAGGAAATTGAGGCCCGGTTAGCAGAGTACCCAACGGTGCGTGAGGCGGCGGTGTTAGCACGAGGTGAAGGGCAGGAGAAGCGGCTGGTTGCCTATGTGGCGGCGGAAGCCCGTGACGGACTGGTGAGCAGCTTACGTGCCCATCTGAGTGCTATTTTGCCTGACTATATGGTGCCGTCGGCCTTTGTTCGCTTGGATGCGTTTCCGCTAACGCCGAACGGTAAATTGGATCATCAAGCGTTGCCGGCACCGGACAATGACGCCTTTGTCCACCAAGTTTACGCCGCGCCTCAAGGAGAAACAGAAATAGCGCTGGCGGCTATCTGGCGTGAATTGCTAGGGATTGAGCAGGTCAGCCGGTACGACAGCTTTTTTGCCCTAGGTGGTCATTCGTTGCTTGCGATACGGATGGTTGAACGCCTGCGTCACCTGGGATTGGCACTGACGGCGCGTGATCTGTTCCAGTCGCCGGTGCTGTCAGACCTGGCGCAAACGTTGGGACAGCATCAGGCTGTGATAGTGCCGCCTAACGTCATCACTTCGGCAACTACGGCCCTGACACCGGCAATGTTGCCGCTGATTGATTTGACTCAGGCTGACATTGACCGCATCGTCAGACAAGTGCCGGGTGGGGTGAGCAACATTCAGGATATCTATGCCCTGTCGCCGTTGCAGGATGGTATTTTGTTCCACCACTTACTGGCAAACGAAGGTGATCCCTATTTGTTAGCCGGCCAGGTGGTCTTCGCTGATCGGACTCTGCTGGACCGTTATCTGGCGGCGGTACAACAAGTGGTTGATCGCCACGATATTCTGCGTACCGCCTTTATCTGGCAAGAGTTGTCTGTGCCTGCTCAGGTAGTCTGGCGTCAGGCACCTTTATCGGTCACTGAATTGACGCTAGACCCGGCTGATGGGCCAATGTGTGATCAATTGGCTCAACGTTTTAATCCTCGTCATTATCGTCTTGACCTGAATCAGGCACCATTGCTGCGGTTTGTGGTGGCGCAGGAGACTGATGGTCGTTGGGTTGTACTGCAATTACTGCATCACCTGATTGGCGACCATACAACGATGGACGTGATGAACCTTGAGGTTCAGGCGTATCTTGCTGAACGGGAAGACAGTCTGACTTCCCCAGTCTCTTTCCGTAATTTAGTGGCTGAGGCCCGGTTGGGAATGAGTCAGGAGGAACATACCCGTTTCTTTACCGAGATGTTGGCGGAGGTGGATGAACCGACGCTGCCATTCGGATTGACGGAGGTGCATCGTGATGGTTCACAGGTGACGGAATCCTACCGGATGCTGGCGCCTGAATTGAATGACCGTCTGCGTGGTCAGGCCCGGCGTTTGGGCGTCAGTCTGGCGGCGTTGTGTCATTTGGCCTGGGCACAGGTGTTGGCGCGTACTAGCGATCAAGAACAAGTGGTGTTTGGCACCGTGCTGTTTGGGCGCATGGCAGCAGGAGAGGGGGCTGACAACGGGATGGGGCTGTTTATCAATACCTTGCCGCTGCGGCTGGATATTGATGATACCCCGGTACGGGAGAGTGTGCAGGCCGCCCATACCCGACTGGCAGGACTACTGGAACACGAACACGCTTCACTGGCACTGGCCCAGCGTTGTAGTGGTGTGCAGGGTGAGATCCCCCTGTTTAATAGCTTGCTGAACTATCGACATAATGCATTTTCAGCAACGTTGGATGAACTTGTAAACGGTATTGAATTTCTTGATACGCAGGAGCGAACCAATTATCCGTTAGTGCTGTCGGTGGAGGATTTTGGTGAATCCTTGGGATTGACTGTTCAAGTTGCCCAGCCGTTTGAGCCGGAACGGGTATGCGGTTATATGCAACAGGCACTGGAGAGTTTAGTGGCAGCACTGGAACAGGCCCCGGAAACGCCGGTACGGACATTGAGCATTCTGCCGGAAGCGGAGCGCACACTGTTGCTGAAAACCTGGAACGCGACGGAAACCGCCTATCCTGAGGCATGGTGTATTCATCAATTGTTTGAACAGCAAGTGGAGCAAACCCCTAATGCGATAGCATTAGTATATGAAGATCAGGCTCTCAGTTATGCTGAATTAAATACCCGCGCTAACCGGTTGGCCCATCAGCTTATCGCATTGGGTGTCGTGCCCGATCAGCGAGTGGCGATTTGTGTGTCACGTTCACCGGCAATGGTGGTGGGGGTATTGGCAATACTAAAAGCCGGTGGCGCCTATGTGCCGTTGGACCCGGTTTATACCGGGGAGCGTCTGGCCCATATTCTGACTGATGCCGCTCCGGTTATTTTGCTGGCGGATAAAGCCGGACGTGCTGCGTTGGGTGAGAAGGCACTGGCAGAACTAACTGTACTTGACCCAAATGCATTGCTCAACCAGCGGGACTACAACCCGCAAATATCTGCACTAACTTCACGACATCTGGCGTATGTAATTTACACCTCGGGCTCGACGGGGACGCCGAAGGGGGTGATGCTGGAACATCGTGGTGTCTGCAACTACCTGCTATGGGCGCGGAGTGATTACCTGACTGAAAAGCAATTCAATAGTATCGTTTCGTCATCAATAGCCTTTGATGCCACGGTCACCAGTCTTTACCTGCCTTTACTATGTGGTGGCAAGATCCATTTGCTCCGTGATGGGCAGGAGCTGGCTGAATTGCTTCCCGCATTGTTGTCAATGGAATCGGGTGCTTTGGTTAAAATTACTCCCGGCCATCTTTTGGCAATGGGGCAGAAATTGAAAACTGTGGAACAAAAATGCCCCGCTCACTGCTTTATCGTGGGTGGAGAGACACTTCCCAGTTCCACTACTGCACTTTGGCAGACATTATCGCCTGGATCACGCATCATCAACGAGTACGGCCCAACCGAAACCGTCGTGGGTTGTACTGTGTTTGATATCAACCATCCGAGCTGTTCTGCCGATAACGTACCGATTGGCCGCCCAATATCCAATACCCAAATTTATATTCTCAATACCCACGGGGAACCTGTCCCAATGGGTGTCACTGGTGAACTTTACATTGGGGGAGTCGCTGTCGCCCGTGGCTACCTGAATCGGCCAGAATTGACCGCTGAACGTTTCCTGATTGATCCGTTTAGTGATCAACCGGGTGCTCGTATGTACCGTACCGGGGATTTAGCCCGCTACCTGCCGGATGGTAACTTGGAATTCCTGGGCCGTAACGACCAGCAGGTTAAAATCCGCGGGTTCCGCGTTGAACCGGGGGAAATTGAGGCTCGATTGGTGGAACACCCGGCGGTGAGTGAATCTGTAGTATTGGCATTGGGGCAAGGGCAGGGCCAACGGTTGGTTGCCTATGTCGTGGTGCCAGCAGATGAAGGGCTGGCCAATAACCTGCGTACCCACTTGAGTGTAACTTTACCTGACTATATGGTGCCGTCAGCTTTTGTGCGTCTGGATGCGTTTCCGCTAACGCCGAACGGTAAATTGGATCGTCGGGCCTTGCCAGCTCCGGACAATGCAGCGTTTGCTCGTCAGATTTATGAAGCGCCACAAGGGGAAACGGAAATTGCATTGGCAGCTATCTGGTGTGAGTTGCTGGGAGTTGAGCAAATAAGCCGATATGACAACTTCTTCACGTTGGGGGGCCATTCACTGCTTGCCATGCGAATGATAAATCTTGCTGCCGGTCGGGGTTTGGTTTGCACATTGAATGCTGTGTTCCAATTCCCGGTGTTAGCTGAACTGGCTGCGAAAATCACCTCAGATTTGCTGTCTCAACCGCAAAACAGCGCTATATCGGTGCGACTGGATGGGGCAGGGTTGCCGCTGTTCTTTGTTCCTAGTGGCATGGGGGATTACTCCTATGTCTTCGGGCTGGCTCGACATATTCCATTGGGCCATCCGATTTATGCGCTACCTTGGCCGTCTATTAATGAAGAACCGATGGTAACGATGGAACAGCAAGCGGCGAGAATGATCAGCTTGATGAAAGCGGTTCAACCGACAGGCCCGTACCGGATAAGTGGTTACTCTTCCGGTGGAATATTGGCTTATGCTATTGCCCAACAGCTTTTGAATGCGGGTGAAATGGTCAATTTCCTAGGGTTGATTGATGCGCCTGCGCCTCATTATTTAGGGGAACAGATTATGCAACCTAAATATCGGTTCTTTATTGAACTAGCTCGACAGTCAGGGGAGGAATACACGGAAGCGATTGCGGAGTTATACCGTCGAATCGATGAGTTGAATTTTGTGCAGTTTATTGAAGCGGCACAAGAATTGGCGTTATATCCGGCAAATCTGCATGCGGATGTGATCGCAAAACGTTGGGGGCAGATCGAGCGTTACGCGCAAATAGTTGCGGATTATGAGCCGCCAGCATTAGCAATAACGCTGCATCAGTTCTATGCGGTAGAACCTTCTCCTGATATTTCTTTTGTGACGGATGAAGAATCTGAGTCTGTGAACATAGAACCGTCGTTAGGTTGGGCGCAGATAATGTCTGATACTTCGCTTGAACTGATTGCGATACCAGGTAACCATTTTAGTTTATTGGAGGATGATGAGAATAAAACCGTTTTAGCTCAGGCTTTGAATAGGGCGCTGGTAATTAGTTGTGATGAGGAGACATCGTAATACTGATATAGTCGGAAGTTCTGAATAATTTAACCTTGATATGATAATCCGGTATATATTTTTTTATACCGGATTTTTTCTTATTTTGGGAATTTAATCTAAGTCTAATTTCTTACTATATAAAAATATATTTAATTGTGTGATATTGGTTTTTATGAATAATTGATAAGAGTTAATATAAGATATGAAGATAGCCGTGTTTTTTGAGTGTTAATAGAAAACGGTCAAAATATCATTTGATTTAGCATGCATATATACCCTATGGATTTCAAGATGCATTGCGACGGCAAGGGAGCGAATCCCCGGGAGCATAGTGAACTATGTGACCGGGGTGAGCGAGTGCAACCAACAAAGGGCAACTTGAAAGATAACGGGTATAAATGATAATGATTCCGTTAAAAGTTAAGATACAAGCGGGTCAACGTGCGGAATATCCACCATCAACGAGGTGGTAACTACCGGTAATGAAAGACGCATCTTGAGATAATAGGAAGCAAGCTAGTGCAGCGACTTCATCGGGTGTTCCGAGACGGCTGATAGGATGATGCTTAATCATTTTTTGGACTACATCGGTGTCGAGCGTAGACATCAATGGTGTGTCGATGCAACCTGGTCCGACGGCGTTAATTCGGATTCCTTGTTTTGCATACTCCAGCGCGGCAGTTTTTGTCATGCCTAGCAATGCGTGTTTGGTTGCTACGTATGCAATCGAGCCGGTGAGGCCAACACTACTGACGACCGAGCCCATGTTAACAATCGCACCACCGCCGGAAGCCAACATTGCTGGAATCTCGTACTTCATTGAGTACAGCACACTGTGCATGTTGATGTTGATGACTTGATGCCAATCATCCAACGGATAGTCCACGGTCCGATGGCGCGAGCCGACTATCCCTGCGTTGTTGACTGCCAGGTGTAGCGCCCCAAAGGTCTCTACCGTTTGAGCCACTAAGCGTTCCACTGCGGACGCTTGGGAGACGTCAAGCTGAATGGCGATAGCATTATCAAGGTCATTGGCAAGGGCTTGAGCTGCGTCGCCGTCGAGATCGGCCACGACAACTTTTGCGCCGTTTGCCGCCAGTCTGCGGCATATTGCAGCACCTATACCCATAGCGCCGCCGGTAACGATTGCCACTTTATCGTTAAAATCTAAAGTCATATATTTTACTCCTGTAAATGATACGAACTAGGTTTATACCCGTTATCTTTCAAGTTGCCTCTCGCGATGCATTTTGAAATATAGATAATCCAACGTTTTTAATAGGCGATCAAATGAGTTTTAGTTTGCATTGATCTTTATTTTATTAGTTTTTTCTATTTACGTTAACGATATTATTTTATTGTCGTAAAATAACGTCTAATAAACTATTTATCAACTTAATCTTATATTTTTTTATAAATTTCTATATTGGATGGTTTTGTAAATATTGAATGGGCCGCATTTTGAATTAATATTATGTCTATCGTTTAGAATATATACCGTGTTTTTCAGTGGTTGTCAAAATGAAATTTTTATAATTACCGCTCATTTGTTTAATTTGTATTTCAAGATATTGTATGTTTTCTTATGATTTTCATTTGGTACTAATAGAAAGAGAATAAAATATATACCTAATAGATTTCGAGTTGCAGCGCGGCGGCAAGTGAACGAATCCCCAGGAGCATAGATAACTATGTGACTGGGGTGAGTGAAAGCCGCCAACAAAGCAGCAGCTTGAAAGATGAAGGGTATAATGTTATTTAACATTCGTACATAATAAATTCAGGTAATGATTACGATTTTAATTATGAAGTTTAGCAAATTAAATGAGATTATTATAAAAAATAGGAAGAAATGGAGTTTCTTATTTATAGTGATAAATTGACGGCAAAAATAACTTTATATATTTCAGCCATAAAGTGGTGACGTAGTATATTATCCATTGCTCATTAGCCCAGAAAAGTAGTTAATTAAATGTCTAAAATAGCGCGTTAGTAATTATTTTAAATGCTAATATATTAAGAAATAATTAATTGTTTAGCAATGGGTGTGATCATCCGGTATGAATGGGTTATTGGGTTTTTCCTATGTAAAAGTGAGATTGAGGGAAGTGATAATCGCTATTGAATAGTTTTCACTTGAAAATACTTTACCTGTTTCTCTAATCTAAGTAAATCATTGAAATAGGGTACAATACGGTCAATTTGTTACGAATAATCTCAATAAGTAGAGTTATTGTGTTGTCTGAAATTTAAAGACATGTGGGTATAGTCAATTTTCTTAACTGGATAGTTAATTTTATATTAAGTTATTCGTCAGATTATTCACTTATTTTGTTGTTTTGGTTATCGGTTTACTCTGGTTTTTGGAAATTAAATTTCGTCAAATTTTATTTTACATTCGAGCAGATAAATTTCAGGTGTTATTAATGAATAATTATTTATTTATTCGTTTCATCTATATGTAGTAGATTTAATTTATGCACAATTTATTCGCTTTTTATTCATAAAAACTGCATAAGGAATGCATAAAAATACTTTTTGGAATTTTGAACGAGATCAAAAAGTATTTTTTTTGTGTACAACTTGTGTTGACTTTGTTAAGCATGGGCAACAGTATCTGTCTAATGGCTGAGCAACTATTTTTAGGAAATAGTCATGGGATTAATAAGAATAATATTAAATAGATCCTGTAATTTTATTATTTTTAAGACTTTTTAGGATTCAGCTTGGTAAACTTTTTCCTCGGCATACATTAATAAATTGTCTAAGTATGAGACAAAGAATGGTGCGGGGGAATATGACTTTCTCTTGTCCGTATACTCTCTATTTTAAGGGGAAATGATCTATGTTAGAAAATATTCAGAGAAGTTGGTTTGATCACTATATGGTGCCCTGTTTTTCTCCTGCTAAGTTCATACCGGTTCGGGCCAAAGGTTCGAAAGTATGGGATCAGGATGGCAAGGAATATATCGATTTTGCCGGTGGAATTGCCGTTAATTCATTAGGTCATGCGCATCCTGAATTAAAGGATGAGTTAATTTCTCAGATTGAGAAAATATGGCATATAGGTAATGGTTACACCAATGAACCTGTCCTGAAATTAGCCAAAAGACTGGTGGAAAATACTTTTGCTGATAAAGCATTTTTCTGTAATTCAGGGGCGGAAGCTAACGAAGCAGCATTAAAGTTAGCCAGAAAATATGCCGCTGATAAATATGGAAAAAATAAAAATGAGATTATTTCATTTAAAGATTCTTTTCATGGTAGAACATTATTTACCGTTACCGTAGGAGGGCAGCCAAAATATTCACAAGATTATGCCCCTCTTCCGCAAGAAATTACGCATCTTCCTTATAATAATTTATCTGCGATCAGAGAACATATTTCTGAAAATACCTGTGCGGTTATTGTCGAACCTATTATCGGTGAGGGCGGTGTTATTCCCGCAGATCCGGCGTTCTTGCAGGAATTACGGACTTTATGTGATCGTTTTCAAGCGCTGCTTATTTTTGATGAAATTCAAACTGGGGTAGGCCGTACAGGATACCTTTATGCTTATCAGGAATATGGTATTGAGCCTGATATTCTTACTAGTGCTAAAGGTCTCGGTGGCGGTTTTCCTATCGGTGCTATGTTAACAAAACAACCTATTGCAGCGGTTTTTCAACCTGGAACGCACGGTACCACGTTTGGCGGTAATCCTCTGGCGGCAGCCGTTGCCGATAAGGTGCTTTCTATTGTTAATCAGACGGAATTGCTCACCGGCGTTTTGCAACGTCATGATTACTTCATGGATAAATTATCGAAACTGAATCAGCGTTACCAAATATTCAGTTGCTTGCGAGGTAAAGGGCTGCTTTTAGGTGCTGAATTGGATAAGGCTTGGCAGGGTAAGGCGAAGCAATTAACTAACTTGGCGGCAGAGGAGGGATTAATTGCCTTGATCGCGGGTCCAGATGTGTTGCGCTTTGCGCCGGCATTAAATATCGAATTTGCTGATATTGATGAAGGTCTGGTTCGTCTTGAAAGCGCCATCATGCGGTTTGTAGGTTAATAGTTGAAGGTGACGTTATGATGCTTTTCCGAGCTGTCCAGCATAGTGACTTAAATGGGGTTCAATCTTTATCTCAACACGCTGGTATAGGTTTGACATCTTTTCCCAATAACCTGGAGCAATTACGTTCACGCATTGCACGTAGCGTTGATACTTTTGAGGGAAAACTGGCCAGGGCTCAGCAGGGATTCTTGTTTGTGCTGGAAGATACCAGCGTGAATCGTGTGGCGGGTGTCAGTGCCATCGAAGTGGCGGTTGGGCTGGAGGAGCCGTTTTATAACTTTCGGGTACAAAAAACCATTCGTTCATCACGTGAATTGGGGATTTATAAATCTATTGAAGCGTTGACTTTGGAGCAAGATCAGACCGGTAACAGTGAATTGTGTACGTTGTTTCTTGATCCGGAATATCAGAAGGGAAGAAATGGGATATTTCTTTCCAAAGCACGTTTTCTTTTTATTGCCGCATTTAGGGATATTTTTTCTAAAATTATATTCGCTGAAATGCGAGGGGTTGCCGATGAGCAAGGAAATTCCCCTTTCTGGAATTCACTGGGACAACATTTTTTTGGCATTCCTTTTTCCGAGGCAGATTACTTAACCGGTATTGGGTCGAAAACCTTTATTGCCGAACTCATGCCCCTTCATCCTATTTATATATCCTTATTATCTGCTGAGGCGCAGAAAGTGATTGGGCAGGTCCATGAGAAAACAGTACCCGCGCGGGCAATTCTTGAAAAAGAAGGGCTTACCTATCAAGGCCATATTGATATTTTTGATGGCGGCGCTTTATTACAGGCTGAGATTAACCGGATACGGGCAGTAAAAGAGAGTCGTCTCGTTCCTATCAGTAAAGTCGAATCAGTGACCAGAGACGATGGTGTTCCTTGCATCGTTGCCAATCAGCATTTTAATGAATTTCGGGCGCTTTTATTGAATGTGGCGTGTGACAGTCATGAACTTTTTTTGACAACCGCTGAGATGGATGCACTTCAAGTAAGCGATAGGGATCAGGTGCGGCTCGTTAGTCTCTTTCCAAAGGAAAATTAAGCATGAATTATAAAGCACATTACATTGGGGGAAGGTGGATTGAGGGGCAGGGTGAGTCGATAACTAAATTTTCCCCAATAGATCAACAGATTCTGTGGCAAGCTAACAGCGCCGATGCTTCTCAAGTCAGAGCCGCTTGTCATGCTGCCCGCGAGGCGTTTTATGCCTGGTCACATTTGCCCGCTAGTGAGCGGATTAAGGTCGTTCAGACATTTGCAGCTTTGCTGAATGAGGGGAAAGAAACGCTTGCTCGTGTTATCAGTCAGGAAACCAGTAAACCGTTATGGGAAACTCGGACTGAAATACAATCCATGATAGGTAAGGCGGCTATTTCTATCGAAGCGTGGGAACAGCGTACCGGTGAGTCAGAAACGATTATGCCAGACGGCCGTGCCTTACTGCGTCACCGTCCTCACGGTGTGATGGCGGTTTTTGGTCCGTATAACTTTCCTGGGCATTTGCCTAATGGTCATATTATTCCCGCGCTTATTGCGGGTAATACACTGGTGTTTAAACCGAGTGAATTGACACCGATGACCGCTGAAGAAACGGTGAAACTATGGGAAAAAGCCGGTTTGCCCGCCGGTGTGCTCAATCTGGTTCAGGGAGCACGCAGTACCGGGACAGCATTGTTGGAGGATAAGCAGATTGATGGTGTACTGTTTACGGGGAGTGCCAATACTGGCTTTCACTTTCACCGCATGCTTGGCGGTCAGCCAGAGAAGATGTTGGCACTTGAAATGGGGGGAAATAATGCATTGATCGTCGATGCTTGCGACGATATTGATGCCGCTGTTTACACTATTGTGCAGTCAGCATTTATCTCCGCCGGTCAACGTTGCACCTGTGCCCGCAGATTGTTGGTAAAAAATGGCACGCACGGAGAGGCGGTGATTAAGCGTCTGGTGGAGGTGACAAAGCGGATCGTGCCATCCCATTGGGATGCTCAACCTCAACCATTCATTGGTGGCGTCATTTCTCTACAGGCGGTCCAAAATCTGTTGGAAGCTCAAGATCGGCTACAAAAACTTGGTGGCATCTCTTTGGTTTCGCTGGAGCAATGCGAGCCGCAATCAACGTTGCTGACACCTGGGATTATCGATGTTAGCCGGGTGGCTGATGTGCCTGATGAAGAGTATTTTGGTCCGTTACTTACTCTTATGCGTTATGACACGTTTGATGAAGCGTTGGCAATCGCCAATAACACCCGGTTCGGATTGGCTACTGGTTTGATTTCGCCGGATGCTTCGTTGTTCCAGCGCCTGTCGGAAGATGCCAGAGCGGGCATTGTGAACTGGAATAAACCGTTGACGGGAGCTTCCAGTAAAGCGCCTTTTGGTGGCATTGGCGCATCGGGAAACTTCCGACCCAGCGCTTATTATGCGGCTGATTATTGTGCCTGGCCGATGGCATCCTTGGTTGCCGACGAACTCACTTTACCTGAAATGCTTGCGCCGGGGATTCATTTCCCTGATTAATCGTTTAACGGGATAGGTTTCAATTTATACAATTTTTTCAGAGGGATTTATGGCTGGTTTTGAAGCAAATTTTGATGGGTTGGTCGGCCTGACCCATCATTATGCGGGGCTTTCAGTGGGTAATAAAGCTTCTATTAATAATAAAGACAGCGTATCTAACCCGCGTAAAGCCGCGCTGCAAGGTGTGATGAAAATGAAAGCGCTGGCTGATGCGGGATTTATTCAAGGAGTGCTTCCTCCGCAACAACGTCCTAATATCCCTGTTTTACGTAATTTAGGTTTTGTCGGCAGTGATGAGCAGATACTTCATAAAGCAGCCAAATATTCTCCGGCGTTATTATCAAAACTGAGTTCTGCTTCATCAATGTGGACAGCAAATGCGGCAACCGTGTCACCTTCGGCGGATAGCGCTGATCAGCGAGTCCATTTCACGGTAGCAAATTTAAACAACAAATTGCACCGTTCGTTGGAAATGGAAACGACGTCAGCCGCGTTAAAAGCCACTTTTGCTGATCAAAACTATTTTGTCCATCACCCGGCTCTTCCACAACATGAAGATTTTGGTGATGAAGGGGCGGCAAATCATAATCGCCTTGGCGGTGATTATGATACGCCTGGCGTACAGGTGTTTGTCTATGGCCGTAGTGCATTTCGCGGCGGCCCAATGCCCAAATGTTATCCGGCGCGGCAAACATTGGAAGCCAGTGAAGCGATCGCGCGGTTGCATCAGCTTAATCCGGCACAAACCGTTTTTGTACAGCAAAACCCAGTTGCCATTGACAGTGGGGTTTTTCATAACGACGTGATTGCGGTCAGCAACCGAAATGTCCTTTTTCACCATCAATATGCTTATCTTAATCAGTCTCAGGTGCTGACCGAAATTAAACAGAAAATGGCGGTGTTGGGGCAGGATTTTGTCACGATTGAGGTGCCTGCTGAGCAGATCAGCATCAAAGATGCGGTTTATTCTTATCTCTTTAATAGTCAGTTACTGAGTAAAACTGATGGGAAAATGATGATCGTTGTTCCTGAGGAGTGTCGCCAACGTTCCGCTGTTTGGGGTTATTTACAGTCGCTGATTGCGCAAGCCTCTTCACCTATTAATGAAGTCCGTGTGTTTGATTTGCGGGAAAGTATGCGCAATGGCGGCGGTCCGGCCTGTTTGCGTCTGAGGGTGGTACTAAACGATGCTGAATTTCGTGCTGTCAATCCCGCAACATTGATAAATACGTCGCTTTACGATCGTCTGATCAAATGGATAGAACGCCATTATCGTGATGAATTATGTACCAGCGATCTGGCTGATCCCCAATTACTTCGAGAAGTTTATACTGCTCTGGATGAGCTCACGCAGATCCTGAATTTAGGATCGATCTATGAATTTCAGCGCTAAATTGGAGCAGATATGGATCTGTTAACGTTATTGCTTGAAAAAAAACTTGCCGACCACCTGACATTTCCAGAAACAATGAGTGCGCATTGGTTGGCAGAAGGCGTACTACAACTGATTCCTCATGAAGGGGAAAATCGGTCTCTGGTGATTTCTGCCGGTATTCACGGTAACGAAACCGCGCCTATTGAAATATTGATTCAGTTACTCGCGCAGTTGGTGGATGGCACATTAACACTAAAAAATAATTTGTTGATTATCTTCGGTAACTTACCTGCGATGCGTGCGAATCGACGTTATTTACATCATGATTTGAATCGCATGTTTGGTGGCCGTTACCTGGATTTTCCTTTGGGGAATGAGCGATCACGTGCGGCGGAACTTGAAGATGTTGTGAGCCGTTTTTTTGCTGAACCTGCGGTGTCGTCGACAAATATTCGCTGGCATATTGATCTGCATACCGCTATACGCGCTTCTCACCATGAGCAATTTGCGTTGTTGCCCGCTCAGAATCGTCCCTTTTCTGCTGAATTTATGCAATGGTTGCATGACAGCGATATTGATGCGCTCGTTTACCATCGTGAGAAAGCGGGGACTTTCAGCCATTTTCTGAGTGAAAAGTTTGGGGCGGATAGCTGTACGATGGAGATTGGTAAAGCAATGCCTTTTGGGGAAAACGATTTAACAAAGTTCCAAAAAATTACCGATGCTCTTTATGGTTTAATTTCTTTATCACAAATAACAGCACGTATTAAATCTGAACTGAAACATTACCAGATAATTAATTCCATTATTAAGAGTCACGACAGTTTTCAACTTCATATCCCCGCAGATACCTTGAACTTTACTGAATTGCCAGAAGGATTTAAAATCGCCAGCCAACGTGATCGTCATTGGAAAATTAAATTTCCGGCGAAATTTATTTTATTTCCTAATGCTGAGGTTGCTAATGGATTACGAGCAGGATTATTACTTGCTTTAAATGAAAAAATAATTAAATAAATAAGACATTATTCCATTTTTTTCCTGAAGCCGTGGTAACTTCTTTTTTAGAAAGATTTAGCAGTCAACTGCTTCTTTGGTGCCTATTGGGATAGGCAGTTAATGACGGACGGGACTATTATGATAAAAAATAATAAAACTCAACAAAACCTTTCGGCAGAGAAAGTTGCTGATACACAAACGCTTCATAGAGGGCTGAGTGCACGTCATATTCAATTGATTTCCATTGGTGGTGCTATTGGCACAGGTTTATTTATGGGGTCAGGAAAAACCATTGCCGTATCTGGTACATCGATCATTATTACCTATGCGATTGTTGGTTTTTTTGTCTATATGGTGATGCGGGCAATGGGAGAATTGCTCCTGACTAAACTGAATTATCGCTCTTTTGCTGATTTTGTATCGGACTATTTAGGCACGAAAGCCAGTTTTTTTCTCGGTTGGACTTATTGGATGAGTTGGGTTGTCTCTTGTATTGCTGATGTTGTTGTGTGTGGTGGGTATATTCAATATTGGTTTCCCGGTGTCTCTCTTTGGGTGCCTGCATTTTTAACGCTAGGTTTACTTGGTACTTTTAATCTTCTTTCTGTCCGCTTATTTGGCGAAGCTGAATTCTGGTTTGCCATGATTAAGGTCGTTGCGATTTTAGCACTGATTATTATTGGTTTTGGTATGGTGATGGTAGGCTGGCAATCACCGGATGGTATGATCGCTTCTGTGAATAATTTGACTGATCCATCGGTATTTCTGCCAAACGGTATTTTTGGTTTTTTTGCCGGTTTTCAAATAGCGATTTTTTCTTTTACCGGTGTTGAGTTAGTTGGCACGATGACGGCAGAAACAAAAGATCCGGAAAAGATATTGCCGAAAGCCATTAATTATATCCCGATGAGAATTATGATTTTCTATATTTTCTCCATGTTGAGCATCATTGCCGTTACTTCTTGGGGACGGATCTCATCTGAAACCAGCCCTTTTGTGACACTATTTGCCTTGGCGGGTCTGCCTGCTGCTGCCGCAGTGGTTAATTTTGTTGCATTAACATCGGCAATGTCCTCTGCTAATAGTGGATTATATGCTTGTACACGTATGCTTTATGGCTTATCAACGGAAAAGAACGCACACCGGAAATTTAAAATTCTTTCCCGCAATACTGCGATTCCTGTACATAGTCTGATATTTTCTTGTTTCTGTATGGTGGTTGGTACGTCACTTTTATTTATCGTGCCGAATGTCATGCAGCTATTTACTATTGTATCAACCGTTGCTTCGATTATGGTGATTTATAGCTGGTGTGTGATTTTGATTGCCTATTTGGTTTATCGTAAGAATTACCCTGATGTGCATAAACGTTCAATATTTAAGATGCCTTTAGGGGTATTAATGACCTGGCTGACCCTGATTTTTTTCATCTTTACCATAGTGGTAATGGTTTTTGACCCGGATACACTGGTCGCACTCTGTGGTACGCCTTTATGGTTTATTATGTTAAGTATTTTATGGCGCGTAAAAAAGAAAAATGAAGCTAAAGAAGAACAGCGTTATCAGATAGCGAAAGAGAGTTTTCGTTTATAGGCAGCTAATTGAGAAATAATAAATTGAAGCAGATAGAAAAATAACTTCAATGGCGATCTCATATTAGCCGAAGTTGCTCATTTGACTGCATGATATTCAACGGTACACCAAAGAGTTACCTCAGGTGATAATTCGATCGTTTGCCGGGTAGGGGTTTACCCTTTCAGATATTTCAGCCAAAGCTACGTTTATTTCTTCTGATTTTACTCCCGATTGAGTCATTTGTTAGGCGAATGGCTCCTTGGGTTTCTTTAAATAAAAAACGGATATGAATTATCAGTAAGCGTGTTATTTAAATAAGGCGGATTCGACTAGTAAGAGCAAATTCTCATTGCTAGATGTTTTTCAATAGATATAAATAGACACTTTATTTTCTGAATTATGTGGATAGCTATACCTAATAGATTTCGAGTTGCAGCGAGGCGGCAAGTGAAAGAATCCCCAGGAGCATAGATAACTATGTGACTGGGGTGAGTGAAAGTAGCCAACAAAGCAGCAGCTTGAAAGATGAAGGGTATATAATTGCAATTGGATGATATCTATTATATTATTTCGGAATAATAAATAGATAGCTGTTTTATTCATATGATATTATAACAACTAAAAAATTATCTATTTTATATGTTATCGAAATTGTCTTTTTTTGTGTTTTTGTTTTATTTTTTAATTTAATTATTATGGAGCTTGTATTTTTTGATTTAACAATCTATCTTTATTTAAGATAGCTAATAACAAGAGAGACTAATTAAATGATATGATTTATATTGCGAAGTTATTTTTTTATTGATCCTTTATTTATATACCTAATAGATTTCGAGTTGCAGCGAGGCGGCAAGTGAAAGAATCCCCGGGAGCATAGATAACGATGTGACTGGGGTGAGTGAAAGCAGCCAACAAAGCAGCAGCTTGAAAGATGAAGGGTATAGTCGCATTGTTCGTTAAGTCATTATATGTCGACAAAGATTATAGATGGATTTATTAATAACGGTTATGAAATGTATCTTTGTTTTTCTTGGCATCAATGCTATCAATAAAGCAAGGAGAGAAATATGAGTTTTAATAAAAAAGTCTTTCTGATTTTTACTTTATTAGCTATGAGCCACTTTAGTATGGCATGTAATATTGATCCAACGGTAGAAGATATAATAAAAAGCTATGGGCTACAAGAAACTAAAGTGATGTCTATGTATAAAAAGTGTGAATTAGATGTGGTGAATACTGGAAATAGAATTATATTAATTAATAATAAATCCCAAAATAGGGATGAACGTGCAGAGATTGCGATGTATTGGTATCGAGGAATGGGAATAGAGGAATATAAATTATTTGACAATAATAACTTTAAAAGAATTCCTTGTGCTAACATGCCAAATCGCTTTTGCGGGATTGCGCCTGAATATACTTACGCGAAGAGTTATCCGATGAGAGAAGATAAAAAATTTGTTATAGAATTTAGTACAGTAGAACCTGGCTGGCTATATAATGAATTTACAACTAAACATAACTGCGAAATTAATATTGAATCAAGAGGAGAATCATATGGGTTGGGTGGAATAGGCGCATTGAAAAAGGATGAGTTAAATTGTAAGCCTAAAGGTTATAAGGTAGGGGATGAGTTTAATAAATGGCTATCAGAAAAGCCAACTAAAATAGAGGTTACAATTTCTTATGTGCAATTACCCATACTGAATTAATCCTCAATATCTGTTATATAATCATGTCATTATCGGCTTTAAACTCTCTTTTTAGCACCGAATGCCTGCTGGCTTTGGTGCTTTTTCTTGATTGCTGGAGGAGCTTTATTAGGTGGAAAATAAAGTTTTAATTTTTAACTATTTTTCAAAAGGTATATTATCATATAACTATTGTTTTTTCTCTTATGTCGTTACTATATTTTATCGTATATTCTAATCAAATATTTTTTAATTTAATTATATTGGAATTTGTTTTTGTTTTTTATAGTTAAATAATCTATCTTATTTGAGGCAGATGATAACAATGAAGATTAATATATTGGTTAATTTATTATGTATTGTCTGCAATAGTGTTTTTTAAATCAACATATAATGATGAAATCTATTTTCATTTAATTAGATATCAAAAAAAATAAATAAAGCAAGGATAAAAATATGAATTTGAATAAAAAGGTTTTCCTTATTTCCCCGTTTTTATTAGCGATTAGTAGTTTTAGTATGGCATGTAAGACAGATCCACAGATAGAAAAAATAATCACTAAAAATGGACTGGGAAATACCAAAGTAATGTCTATGTATAAAAATTGCACACTTTCAGTCACAGCAAATACACCCAATAAAGTGACATTAGTCAATAAGAAAGCGGCAAAGCGTGATGATCAAGCAGAAAAAGCGATGTACTGGTATAGAGGGATGGAAATAAAGGAATATAAAGCATTTCACCAGAATAAGTATAAAAGCCTTCCTTGTGTTAAAGGAGAAAGTTTTTGTGGAATTGCTCCCCAATATACCTATTCGCAAGGTTATCTGACAAATAAAAAACCTGGAGTTGTTATTGAGTTTAGTACAATAGAACCGAAATGGCTATACAATGAATTTACAACTAAGCATAAGTGTCAAGTTAAAGCTGAGGGAGGAGGAACATACGGGCTTGGTGTGACAGGAACATCAGCGAGTTGTGATGACCAATACAAGAAACTTGGAATAGGGAATGTATTTAATAAGTGGCTAGAAAAACCAGCAAAAATAGATGTTATAATTTCTTATGTATTATTAGCAAAATAAGATTTGATATCTTTTTTAGTTGTGTGATTGTCAGTTTTGAATGATTTTTTTCAAAAAATACAGCACCGAATATTCATGATTTCGGTGCTTTTTATTGGTGATGGATTTAAGTAAATTCTGTGTTTCATGTTAATAGATAAAATTGGTAGGATTTTGTGGTATATAAAAATAAATATTATCTATAGTGGGATGTTATAGGGTAAAAAAATTTTATTGAGAGATGTTTTCTAATGGATATAAGCAATCATTTTGTTTTTTACAAATTTTTCGGTCAGTTATAATTGAGATTTTATGAGGTTATTTAGATTGTTATGATATAAAAAATCAGTGGTTATTATTTTTATATATAACATTTGAATGCTGATAAATTATTTATTTTATATGTTATTGAAATTGTTTTTTTAAATTTTTTCCATATTGATTCTAATGTATTTAAATAAGATATTTTCCAATTTAATGATTCTGTAATTTGTATTTTTTTGATTTAATAATCTATCCTTATTTAAGGGAGGTAATAATAACTAACTGAATTAAATGATTTATATTGTAATATTCCATTGTTATTAATTTATTATTTATGCTTGAATTGTGATTTAAATTATTATTTATGTCGTAAATTATATTTCAACTTAATAATAACGAAATTCATTTTTGTTCCATTGAGTGATATACCTAATAGATTTCGAGTTGCAGCGAGGCGGCAAGTGAACGAATCCCCAGGAGCATAGATAACTATGTGACTGGGGTGAGTGAAAGCAGCCAACAAAGCAGCAGCTTGAAAGATGAAGGGTATAAAACCATAAATAAAGCAAGGAGAGAAACATGCATTTGAATAAAAAAGTTTTCCTTATTTCCCCATTTTTATTAGCGATTAGCAGTTTCAGTATGGCATGTATGCAAGATACGGAGAACGTTAGAACTGTGGTAAAGCAAGCAATAATAAGCAATGGCCTGCAAAATACTGAAGTGATGCCTCTGTATGAAAGGTGTGAACTTAGAGCCAATTTAAGAGGTTTTGAAAAGAGAAATGACGTTGAGTTAAATAATACTTCTACTCATAATCAGGATGATGAGGCAGCAACAGCAAAGTATTGGTATAGAGGGATGGGCAAAAATGAATATATATCATTAGACCGCAATGGATATCATGCAATCCCTTGTGTTACAGAAGAAAGCTATTGTGGTATTACACCTCAATATACTTATGCAATAACATATCCGAAAAGTGAAAAGCCCAAAATTACTATAGAATTCAGTACAGCAGAATCTGGTTGGTTATATAAAGAATTCAGTACACCAATAAAAGAAGGAGGACATGGGTGTAAAATTAAAGCGGAAGGTGGAGGGTCATATGGGCTTGGCAGAACAGGAACATCGGGTGATAAAGTGAGTAGCTGTAAGCCTGCTGAATATAGGGTAGGGGTTGAATTTAACCAATGGTTATCAGGAAAAAGAATACAACATAAAGTTGCTTATGTATTGTTACCGAAAAAGCCATAAAAATAAGGTTTAACCTCTGTTTTGTTACCATGTAATTATCAACCTTAAATTTGTGCAGATAAATATAAAGTGCCGCAATATGCGGCACGATTAAAGTATTTTTTGCAGTTCATTACGTGCAGCCTGAGCCAGAAAACCACTTCTGCTGCCATTAAGATCCATTGACCATCAATATATTTGCCAATATTTTCAGCCAGATGTTTTGGTGCTTTGGATTTCGCCACGTCAGCCATAATTGCGGCGTTGTATTACAATGTGCCATCAATGATCAGGTCTGGATGTTTTTCCTACGCCACACAAGCTGCTTCAAGAACTTTCTAAGCGGTTGGTGATTTGGCTTCTTGAGAACAAGTTGGAGTAAAGAAGATCCCAGCGTAATGGCTAGGATTGTTTCCGGGTTAATCTTCGTATTTGAAATTTACATTGATTTTCACTTTTTCAATATCAAGTGTGATAACACAGGAATGCCAAAAAGGTGGTTTTTCCGATTTAAAATTATCTAAAAGATAGATCCTTAATTCAACTAGTAAATCTAACAACTGAGGACTGGCATCATAAGTATCATTAATCCATTTTTCTTCGCCATTCTTATTAACGTAATCGTAAGTAAACTCACCGCTATCATTTTCGGGTTCTAATGAAGCATTAACAATGACCTTAGATGCATCATCAGGAGCTATAGAAAATAAAACCTTACCAATATCATTATAAATCTCTTGATCATCTCTCATCATTTTTCGCTCGGAGCATTTTTGAAGACTCTTTCAATAACTCTACCATTATCTACTGAATAACTCACAGTAAATTTGTCAGGTTTAAGACTATCACCAGAATAAGTAGGCTTTATCTTCACATCTATAATCATGAAAGAACTCGCTTAAAATTGAATCGCCTGAGTCCAGTAGAATTCCGAACTCAGGCATTATTAGTTGCTTAGTGTAACCTGTCCAACTTTTTGGGGTCACTGCAATATATGGCAGGGATCACTTTCAGGTTAGTCCTCGTATTTGAATTCTATTCTGATTTTCATGTTTTCAAGGTCAACAGTGACGACACAGCCATACCATACAGGACGACCGCTAGTCAGATTGTTTTCCACGTAGTGTTTACGCAGCATTGCTAAATTTTCTATAAGGTCTCTATCTGTTTTTGGAGATAGGGGTAAAAACCACTTTTTACACCCACTTTCATCAACATAGTCATATAGAAACTTAGCATGATCATTTTCGGGAGATAATTCTACATCCAGTAAAATCCTCTGTGCATCATCAGGAGCCGCTTCATATAATATACGACCAATTTCTGAATAAAGTTCATCATCACTTACCATCATTTACCCCCCGGTGCATTTATAAATCCTTCTCTTATCGGTCTTTCATTACCTATCTGATAAGTTACCGAAAAACTGTCCGGTCTGGTACCCTTATCCTTGTAAGAAATATCTATTTTTACTTGGACTTGATGATCATTTTTTAAAGCATCAGCCCATTGATTGCTTCGTCCAACTCAAGCAGATCATGCGCAAAGAAGTTATACTCAAGAACGATTTCACTCGCATTTGCGCCACTGTTAACACCCTGTGCACTATTTGTAGCAAATGCACCGGCAATACCGCCGATGATTTTGCCACCTGCCTGAATTTTCATTGGATCATTGAATGTTTTATCCAATGTTGTCGCTGCCCAAAATAGTCTGTTGAAAACGTAATAGGTGACAGGATGTTGCCCCACAGATGATTTCAGCATTGATAAAATCGTTTTTATTACTTTTATTACGAACAGGCAAATGAACAAACTGTAGAGAGATGAGTTTTACCTAATAGTCGATTGGATAATGTGACGCAGGGCGGGATGTTGCTTTGTGCAAAAACAACCAAAAGATAGATATTGATAATCTCTCCCGCTCAATACGGCGTTATTAATAGTCTTTGATAACTATCCAATAGGTTTTTTGAATTAAATGCGATTTATTTTTAAATAAAATACCCATTCAAAAAATATGAGATCTCGCCCTGTAATGTGACGGGCTATAAATCCCCTGTGTTAGCGTACGGCTAACACAGGGAGAGTGGTCATTTTATTAACGAGAAATTACGTAAATCTATTTACAAACTCTTGGCAGAGTATTTATTAATTGCCATTTATCCATACTTGCTGGAGCCAATCAGTGATATCTGACCACATTTCATCACTATAGCCATCATGGGACCAGTATCTAACTTGACCGCTAGGAAGGAGACAATAGTAGTTTCCGTTATCTTCACAAATAGGTAACCAGTCTTTAGGTACTCCTAACTTTCTTGCATCTTTAAGAGATTGTGATAACTCACCATAATTTTGTTTATCTTTAGTTACAGATAATAATTCTATGGAGCCATAGAAAACATTCCCTATTTCCTTTAAAACTTTTTTATAGTTATTAGGAAAAGTAAAACCAATCTCACGCTCATATTGTGCTAGCAATTCATCGTCTGGTAGATCTGTGTTGCTTGTTTCTCCACCAGATAGAAGTTTTAACTCATTGATAATTTTATCTAAATCGTTATTCATTTTTACACCTATTTATAGCTTTTGGCTCTATCTTTCCAATAGTTAGAACGCCATTTGTTAAATTCTGCTCTATTTATGCCTGAAGGAATACTATTGTCATTAATATGTATAACCCCATGATTTTCTTTATGGAAAGATTGTGTAACATGTGGTGAAGATTTACTGGCTTACCATCTGTACCGGTTGGTGCACGCCCGGATGACATTAGTTCTATGTTCATTTTTCCTGATTTTGGGTCAATATATTTCGGATCGAATATATCATTATCTCTGATAAACCTTATTTCCTTGAAATGCAATTGGCTTTGCTGACCAATATAACCATATATTTATATATGGTTATATTTGACTTATTTATTATGTGTTTTTTACTGTAATTCAATAAAACTGCTTGTTATTAAAATAGGCTCATCATATGATTCTAAGTCTTCATTTAACCACATTTCCCCATTCCTGTCTAAATGAAATTTAACTAAAGACCCAAATTCGTCTAATGAAATAATAACATTAAGTTTACTAATGGGATTAAAAGAATTCCATGAAATAAGTAAGGAATTACAGAATAATATTGAATATTCTAAATAATCTTTATTCACATAGTCATCAATATGAAGTGAATTTACAAAACATTCAAATCCAACACAATCCTGAAAGTGTTTTTGGGATGCAGAAGAGCTATAAGTCATCATTTTTTTAGAGAAAAAACAATGTTCCTTTTCAATAAATCCACTGGAAATGATTGATTGTAGTTCATCTGTAAGAACCAAATGATTTCCTTTTAACTCATTCATTTTCTGTTTCATGCTTAAGTTAGCTTTTAGCATTATTTTTCTCCTAGGTATTGTTTCATGCCTTTATCAATCGCATTCTTGAAATTACTATTCTTTAATAACTCATTGACTTTTTTAGGCGCATCAGGAAATGTATTTGAAATAAGGTCATAATAGTACTTATTTCCTTGATTGTCTTGATAGTGTAATTGTCCTGCTCGTTGACCAGGATTTGGATTTTCCACATCAATACGTTCTTTACCTACTCCTTTCCAAATTGTTTTACTCGGCACTTGAACTCCATTTGCACCTATCATTTGACCATTTTTGTTTAGCGTATAGCCATGTGAAGATTGCTGACCTTTATTCTTCCCTATAATCGAAGCAACCGAAACTTTACCGCCAATAGCGCTACCAATACCGGCAGATTCTACCGCTTCTTTGGCTATTAATGCACCTTTTTCCCAGGCAGGCAGCGAGTTATACAACAGCCCTAAATCGTTCTGATTTTCTGTCGTCACAAACTGGCTGATACGATGGGCATCCTCAGCCGATAAGTCAAACATCCATCTTAAGCCACTAAGAGCATCCGCTGTTTTTATCCCACTGTCCATTTCAGCCTGATAGGTCAATGTACATAACCCACCGTTCCCGGCACAGTCAGATAACATTTCTGCCCGTTGTGCTGCGCTCAGTTTATTGTATTTGTTCCAGATTGCTTCGGTAGGCGTTCCCTGCTTATTAGCTTCCTGGAGCTCTCTGGCCAGATTGTAGGCATTCATGGAGTTCAGGTGGTTAAAGAGAATAACAATTTCCCCGGCATTGGCCCCACTGTTAGCGCCTTTGGCGCTATTGGTCGCAATGGCGCCTGCAATGCTGCCGATGATTTTGCCGCCCGCCTGAATTTTCATTGGATCGCTGAATGTTTTATCCAATGTTATCGCGGCCAGTTCTGCCGCTAATGCCCCGGCAGCCGCCCCTTTGGCATCACCGCCGCCAATTTCCGCAGCAAGGGCAGAAACTGCCGCATGGCTGATGGCTTTTCCGGGTAAACCTAATACCTGACCGTTATCACCAATCAACCCGGCACCTTCGGCGTTAATCTGGCTGCCAATATTGGCAAGCAATGCTGTAGCGAAATTATCTTTAAAGCTGCCACCATTAATTGTGGTATTTAAACTGGAACTGATAATTGATTGTCCAGCAACACGTTGGGCGACTTTGCTCCAATCTGCGCCTTTACTTAATAAAGGGATATTTGAATGGGTTGATGAAGCCGCTGCGTTAGCGCCATCTTTAGTGGCACTCCAACCCATCGCTTGATCGAACCCGGTCAGTGCCCCACCAATCGCCATTGAAGTAACGGTGGATTTTACCGTGTCGCTATTACCTAAATCTCTAAAGGTTTTAGATAAGTTTCCTTGGTTATTAACCAGAGTAACCGCTGCCTTAGAAGCTAAAGACGATATACCGGCAATGGTTGCGCCGGAAACAACAGCGCCTGTAGTCGTTGCTGTTGCGGCTGTCGCTGCACCAACTCCCGTAGCGGTAGAAGCCGCAGATGCGCCAGCAGCGACAACTAAACCCGATCCCGCAGTCACTGCTGCTACGGCTATTGCTATAACAGCAGAAGCTACCGGGCTTAATTGTTGGTTACTGTAGTTCCAATTCTCATAAGCATCTTGAACTTCATTCCATTTTACATCATGTCGATTGTTTAAATCTTTTAACCAAGCAGTTTCTGGATTTTCTCCAAGCATCTTCAATGCAGTTTGCAGAGATTGGCTTTTTTGTGTCTTAATATCAGCGTTAATTCCTGAATTAGCATCTACAGTAAATAAGCTCCCGGCAGATATCGCTGGTAATGTCCAAGTGGTGTTATTGTGTCCACTATTAGATTGTTTAATGAAAAAACCTTTCGAATGACTAGTCGTTTGCTCAAATGAAGTATTTGGCATGGATTTAAAATTAACTGAACCATGAGTACTAATAAGTCTAATGTTTTTACCTGCTTCTATTTTACTCGCTTCATAAGTACTGTCATCATGACTTAGCATAGTAATATTTCCAGCCGCAATAAATTCGCTTACATCATGGCCAGTTTTATGACTAACTGTCGTGGTTGTTTTAGTACCACCAAAGAAACCTCCGCTTGAACTTTTTCGGGTTATTTTATGTTTTTCTGAATTCATTTGTGCTTTGGCATATAAATATCCACCTTTAGCCGCAACATCGATAGTCCCTATACGCATTGCTTCTGCTTTATTATGGGCATCTATATCAGTTTGTAATTTTATTTCAGTATCACCTTTATTTTTGGCTTCTTGTATAGCTTTAACTAATTGATTATTAGCTGTAGCCAAAGTATTTTTAACCTGATTAATTCTAGATTCTATTTCATTTAGTTTATCTAGCTTAGGAGCTAATTTTTCTCGTTTTTCTTTAGTAGCAAGATCTCTTATGAATAATATACCTTTTTCACCAGCAGGCCTCCTATTACTTTTTGTCTTTTCATGAAAAGCGTTAAATTTAGCTTCTATTTCTGCAATAGCCAGCTTTAAATCATTTACTTCTTTTTCTAAGGGAGCTTTTTCTTTTTGAATTATTTCAAGTTTTTCTTGGGCTTCTCTTACTTTGGTTTCTGCACTAATTACAGGGCCGCTGTGATTTGATATCAGGATAGGATCTTTCCAAACAGCCCCTAACCCTTTCGCAGTTAATTTAGTTGCTTCAAATAAAATACTTCCATTGGTAAATAGTTTTAAAATACCACCAGCAGTTAATTCAGATACTTTATTGGTTTTTTTTTCAACGCGACCGGTATCTTGAGAATAGCTGCGTTCAGAAATAGTCACTGACTCAAAGTTCATATTATCGTCAGAAAATGCGATAATATTACCATTAGCCGATAATTTTGTAGCTTCTGCTAAAAGCTTTCCACCAGTTGTTAAATTTATATCTTTGCCAGCCTTAATCGTTGTAATAATATAATTCATATTTATAGCCGGATTTTTAAAAAGAAAGAGATAGTTCATTATATCTATCATAGTTTCATTAAAAAAATGATAAGGTATCGATAATAAATTTATTGAGTTTCCGGCTAATAAATTGGTTGAACCTTTCGTTAAAATGTCTGAGCCTTCTAAGGTGATATCATGCCATGTATTGATGAGTAAATTATTGCCAGATTTAATATGAGTTTGGAGATTTGGCAATCTGGTGATAGTTGAAACTCTGAAATTCTTAGGATTAATTGCTTTTATATAATGATTAAAATCGTAACCAGCATATAGTTCAATATCCTTATCAGCTTCTAAATTTACTCTGTTTAAAGATAGACTTCCACCACTATTCATTAAAATTGAACCGGATGAATTTAATGTTACTGTGGGAGATAAGCTACTGAATAGTTCTGCTTCTCGGTCAACTGAAAGCGGTTGCATTACGTTATGGTGATTCAATAAATCATCGGTATGTTCAATCGTAATATCTTTACTGGCATTAAATGAAATATTTTTACTTTTGGATGCAAATAACGTATCTTTGATATAAATATTTTTACCGGCCAAAAGGCTTAAGTCGCTAGAAGCATCTAATTTATTTAGCCAACGGGTATTGTCTAAATAAAAAGCCCTTAAAGAGTCTTTTACACTTAACTCACCATGATGACTCATTAAAGCAATGTTTTTGCTTTTTAAATTGCTTTGTAATAAGTTAATGTCATTAAATGCCGTTATGGCAATATTTTCTCCAGAGTTTAAGGTGGCTAAAGATGTTTTAACGGTGTTGTCAGCAATAATATTAATATCATTGTCTGCTTTTATCCCGGTTGAGATATCAATATCTTTGGCATGCAGCAAGATATTCTTTGCATTTAAAGATATCTGATTATTGTCAGAGATTATTTGATCAATATTGTTGGCTTCATCGGGTAATTTATCTTTTATCAGAATCGTCTCTTTAAAATCAGAAACCAAATTATTTCCGGCGCTTAATTTTGACTCTAAAAATCCACTATTCTTCCATATTGAAATATCTCTGCTTAAAATATTCTTAATGTTTTCTGGGGAACCAAAGTATTCCTTGTATTTTTCTAATATTCCTAAAGAAACCCCACTGTTTTCTAAATATGTCCCTGTAAGAATTAAATTATTCTTAGCTAAGATATTGCTGCTTTTATTAAGTAATTTATCCCCATATAAATAAGCGTTGTTACCGGATGAAATAATTGCTGGATTACTATTGGTTTCTGATGTGAAATTAATGTATTCTAATTTTTTGTCTCTATGTGGTACATCTACGTAAATAGGTTTTTCAAAATTAATTGAACCTTCTAGTTTATTATCAGCATTCACTCGCTGAGTTTGTTTTGTTATTTTTAGATTTTCCCGTTCATTAGCTAAATGTTTAGTTCTGATGATTAAGTCACCATTATTTGTTTTTATTGTCCCGGACTTATTTTCAACTAACTCATTTTTGTTCCCATCGACATCTTTCTGGACCCACATATTATTATTAGCTTGCAGGAGGGCCTGAGCACCGATATTGCTGATAGTACCACCATACACCCGCATATCTTGCCCAGCAGTCACACTACCTTTATTGGTGATCTTATCACCAGTCAGAACAATATTCCTTGCTGCCTGAACCGGAGTATTCGGTTCGATATTAATTTTTTTAGCACCCACATTTAAGTCTGTCTTAGCCTTAATATTGCCAAGTTCAATTTTGCCATTAGCACTTAATGTGATATCGCGTTGGGTGCTGGTGATATCTTTCAGATTAATCCCAACACCATTTTCCGTTGCAATCAGGCGGATTTTATTGGCATACATACCACCCAACGCTTTGGTATCAATAGCCAGTTGTGGCGCTGCACCTTCACCGGCAATGGTCTTTGCCGTGCCGTCTTTGAAGGAAATTTGGTTGGCTCCTTGTGTGAGTGAGAGGTTATTGGCTTGAATTTTTCCATTCAGTTCAGTAGCCCGGCTGATAATATCGACATAATCTGTTGACTGGCCATTTAACCCTTTGCCACCAATGGTGATTTGGCCTTTTGTCACTTTCAGGGCTTCAAGTGCACCTTGTTTATCAAATTGCGGTTTACCTGTAGTCAATACTGCTCCTGAGGTATTAATAAATCCACATCCATTACAGGTAATACCATTGGGGTTGGCTATCATGACGTTGGCTTTCTGGCCGGCAACCTCCAGCTGTCCCAGTAGTTCGGAACGGCTGCTTCCAGTGACTTCGTTGATAATAAGTTGGGCTGCTTTTCCATGCAGATTGGCGTTAGCACTGATTTGGCCGGCAAGTTGAGAGTTAACTGCTTGTGTGGCGTTATTTAATACTGCGCCTTGAGTCCCGGTATTAAACTCTTTATACGTATTGTGAGATATCCCAGCATTATTAGGTGCAGCAATATTCACTATCGGAACATTGCCATTGTTATGTATTTGTGTCTGTGTATTGTCAGGGGTAATATCACCTGCCACTGCCGAATTAAGAGGATATATACCTGTCAGGTAAATCAAAAAATAACAGGTTCCCTTTGCCACAGGGCTGTTAAATTTATCCATATTGCGTCCTTTGATTAAATTAAGTCCAAATTTGTTGGTATGGTTTTATTAAAAATTGAGTGATGCAGACCAATAAACGACCCAGTGGTCTGGTCTGAGATGATTGGGATAAATTAGTGGTTTTCCTATTGTGATCGTCTGATTCATCCTACTGTGATTGAATGAAATACCTAGTGATGTTCCCGTGACATTACCTCCTTCGATTTGTCTTTTTTTATTGTTTTCCAGCCAGCCTGTATCCAGTGCACTATTTAAAGAAAGTTCACCCAATAAAGGGAGTCTGGTTAATTTCCAGTTGAGTTCATTGCGCCAATATCCACCATTATTCCCGATGAGATTTTGTTCCTTAAATCCTCGGACGGAATATTGTCCGCCTAATGAAAGGCGTTCACCGGCATAAAGATTATCCGGAGTAAATTGTCCATACAGGGAGGACAGGCAATAAATATCTTCCGTGACAGGAATAAAATAACTACTGCTCAGGCTAAATTTACGAAACTGACTCTTGGGGGCATTGCGGTCGCCGGAATTATCTTTAGTTGCTCCCCAGCCAGTTAACCCATGGTTGAACGTTGGGTTGAACGTAAGATAACCTCCTGCCAGAACAGTACTGTAGTTAGCTCCCAAACTGGCAGTGTTTAATGTTGGGCTGCTAACGGATAACTTGACTCCAGCCGTAACATTGGAAGTTTGGCGACGGACTAATCCCATATTCAGAGCCAGTTTTTGCTGACCATCACGGTATAATGTCCGGTTTATTTTTAATTGGTTAGTTTGTCCTTTGCTTTCATGGCGGGCATTGAATGTATCTGCGGATATCATTTGAAATGAGCTGTTCCTAACATACTGATAATCAAATGACCAGTAGCCATAAGGGATTGTCACTCCTGATGTTACACTCCAGCTCAGATGATTATGGTGAAAATCACTGTTGCGGTTGGCTGATATTGACCAAAGGTCTGCAAGGCGCAGTGGATTATCCAGTCCTAAAGTGGTGTTAATTTGTTCTTGCCCGGTATTTTTCTGCCCACTGTTATCTATTCCCAGGCTGGCATGGACAGGCAATTGGGAAGTCGTTCGTTTTAAAATAACGTCGGAATAACCGGGCTGTTTAGCCGGTTGGATATCAATGGTTATCTGCTGGGAAGGTAGTCGGTTTAACTGCTCCATGCCTTGTTCAATATCCCGCAGATTAAGGGGCTTTCCAGGCATATCCGGAAAAACCATTTTCAGGGCAAGGAGCGTCTCACCGTCAAGCTGGATTGTGCCTACTTTTCCTTCCGTAACTGTAATGGTCAGAATGCCGGTGGATAAATCCTGTTCTTTTAATCCGGCAAGAGAAGTTACATAACCTTTTTCTATATAGGTATTTGATACCTTGCGGACTAATTCATTAATTTTACCGGCAGTCAGGCAACGGGATAAGTAAGGTTTGGATAATACCTGTTGCACTGATACCGAGAGATTTTCTGTGCCTTCAAACTGAATTTTGTAAATAGGATGGCAGAACGATCCTTCATCGTCAGATATCGGTGTTGTGAGTGGTGATAACGTAATGCTATTACGGATGTCATCACGCTGTTGTTGCGCTTGTTGTAATAAGTCTTTTTGTTGCTGGGTAATGGCATTTTGATCAACAGGACTGATTAACGATGATGCCGTTGACTTCCCTGAAATGGCTAACAGCGCAAGGATTAATAAACCAGCAGAATGAACAGAAATTCTGCCCAGAGAATAAAGGGACATAATAAATTACATGTATAAGAAAATGGCGTCGCATTATATATAAATGTAAATTTAAAACAATATTTTTATAGTTTTTTGTTTTTTATAAATCTGGTCGTTTTTTAAATAATGTGTGTAAATTAATCTTAATTTGGTTGGTATTTGATCTGACATCTTGTTTATGGTGTGATTATAATTTTTAGGTAAACTGTTCTAAATAAGATTACAAAATAGCGCTACATCTTATATCACTAATAATTCTATGTATAACAATGGGTTGAAGATGATTATGTGTGGCGGAATTATGTTAATCTACTAGTGGTTATTATTTTTATATATAACATTTGAATGCTGATAAATTATTTGTTTTATATGTTGTTGAAATTTTTTCTATATTTATTCTGATATATTTAAATAAAATTTTTTCCAATTTAATGATTCTGTAATTTGTATTTTTTGATTTAATAGTCTATCCTTATTTAAGGAAGGTAATAATAACTAATTGAATTAAATGATTTATATTGTAATGCTCTATTGTTATTAATTTCTTATTTATGCCTGAATTGTTATTTAAATTACTATTTATGTCGTAAATTATATTTTAACTTAATAATAACGAAATTAATTTTTGTTCCATTGAGTGATAAAACCATAAATTAAATAAGGAGAGAAACATGAATTTGAATAGAAAGGTTTTCTTTATTTCGCCGTTTTTATTAGCGATTAGTAGTTTCAGTATGGCTTGTATGCAAGATCCGGAGAACATTAGAAATCAGGTAAAAAACGCAATAACGGTAAATGGATTGGCAAAGACCAAAGTCATGTCTATGTATGAAAATTGCAAACTTAGAGCGAATGTGAACGATTTTGAAAAAAGAAATGACGTTGAGTTAAATAATACTTCTACTCATAATCAGGATGATGAGATAAGGACAGCAAAATATTGGTATAGAGGGATGGGTAAAAATGAATATATATCATTAGACCAAAAAGGATATAATGAAATTCCTTGTGTTAAAAAAGGAGAAAATGACTATTGTGGAATTGCACCTAAATATACTTATTCAAAAGAATTTCCAAATAAAAAGCCAAGAATTCTGATAGAATTCACTACAGAAGGAGCTGGTTGGTTATATAATGAATTCACAACTAAACATATGTGTGAATATAAACTGGAAGCTGGAACATCTTCGTATGGGCTTGGTAAAAAAGGAACGAAGTGCAAGGATAGTAAATATAAGGTAGGTGATGAATTTAACAAATGGTTATCAGGACATCAAATACAAGCTCAAGTTTCTTATGCATTGTTACCGAAAAATCCAAAAAAATAGGATTTAACCTCTGTTCTGTTACCATGTAATTATCAACCTTAAATTTGTGCAGATAAATATAAAGTGCCGCAATATGCGGCACGATTAAATTTCTGATTTTTTACCCATCTACCTTCAGGTATAAGTTTGACGATTCCATAATGTGAGAATATAATAATTGTCAAGCAAGTAAGGAGGTGCTATGAACACGATACTGACAAACCGCAGCAAAAATGCTGAGACTCTTAATGAGTACCAATCCCTTTTGCAACGGCGATTTGATAAATTGCTCACATCATTACTGCCTGAGTTTAAAGAGAAAACGCAGGCCACAAATGCTCTGGTGCTAAGTGATAGCGAACTACTTGAGCTATTATATACGACTCAACTTGAACACAAAGTCCGAACTCCAGCACGAGAGCTTCGTAAGCTTAAACGCCGCGCTGAAAACTTAGCTCTGTTCTATCAGGAACTTGATAAAATGGGCGGAACTATCAAAACTGGAGACGTTGCAGAGATACTCGGCATAAGCCGTCAGGCTGTTAACATAAGAGTGAAAAGCGGAAAGTTGCTTGCTTTCAGAAAAAACAGTGATTACGTTTTTCCTACATTCCAGTTCACTACCGGCGGAGTCTTGCCTTACTTTGAAGATGTAATGAAAGTGATGGGTGTAGGCATTAACCCAGTGTCGAAAATGTCTTTTTTAACGACGCCATTATCCTGTAATAGAACACCTCTTGATATTATGATGAAAAGCGATGCTTCCGAAAACGAACTGGCTTTGATGTTGAGAGCTGCGTCACAAGTGGGTCATCAAATCGCAAGCTGAAATAAAAAAAAGCCCTGTTTGGAGGGGCAACTTTGTATTATTCAAGTCGGATAATTTTGAAGTTAAGTACTTCTTCCAGTAATTCATCTGCTGATATGTCGGGTTCATTCCATGTACTCGGCATATATTCTGAATCCCTGTAATCAACCAAGCTTTGCATCTCTGCGTCCACAAACCGATCTTCCTGCTTCTCCCACACTGCATAACAGAAGTCTGTAGGCCAGTGGCGAGATATGTAGCAAATACCATCCATTTCATTATTTAAGAGTTCATAGAGGCAAGCCATAGCTCTTTTTGTCACTGAGTAATCTTCATCAACCATGACACTTAACGGGATATGTAACATCCCAATAAGTTTAGCAATATCGATAAAAACTAATTTTTTCAATGAACGAATGTTGCACATTCTCGCAGTACGGATCTCGGATTCATCAATAAATCGTAACCCTTCCTTATGCCATAGCCTCCCATAGCTTTCTGCCAGGGCTGTAACTGCCCGGTCGGCCATATAACATACTCGAAAAGAATTATCTGGGGAGTTATATCGTCCATCGCCAAAATTGAAGTGCAGAGCAGATGGCCATTCTTTCCTTTGCCAACGTTTTAAATTCCAGTCGCCGGGAGTATAAGTTGGAATGGTGTGGGTTTTATAGATTTCCCGAATTTGTTTTTCTAGATTGGGATACAGAATCTCCTTGTGCAGCATTTTATACCTATATCGAAAGTTTTTGTCTCTTGGGTGAATAAAGCGCAGAGCACTTGCCAGTTGGTGCTATAAATGTCATTGATGATAAAACAATTATACAACTTTTAAAATAGGCTCTCGTTTAATCAAGCCGATGCTGATATTGGTATGCTGTGTGTTAGCGATTAAACTTATTAGTACTGAAAATAACCCGCTACGGATTATGATCTTTAATCCTCTCTAAATTGTACTGAATTAAAACAAATCACCAAGCGGATTGAATTATGCCCAATTTCATCAAGTAAGATTGGCGTAAGGTTTATACTCTATGGATATCAAGATGGATCGCGACAGTAAGGGAGCTAATCCCCGGGAGCATAGATAACTATGTGGCCGGGGTGAGTGCAGCCAACAAAGAGGCAACTTGAAAGATAACGGGTATATAACACAGAAGAATAAATTCAAAGGTCTGAACCCTGTAAGAAGGTCAGACCTTATTAATGTGATTAGCGCGTGCAAGAAACGGTTACGCTTCTCCCTGTGCTGATTGAATGGCAGTCAGTGCGACGGTATAAACAATATCGTCTACTAAAGCGCCACGGGACAAATCGTTCACCGGTTTACGCATACCTTGCAGCATCGGGCCGATAGAAACTAGATCCGCAGAACGTTGTACGGCTTTGTAGGTGGTGTTACCGGTGTTCAGATCAGGGAAGATGAACACGGTAGCTTGACCGGCAACCGGTGAGTTTGGTGCTTTGGATTTCGCCACATCTGCCATGATAGCGGCGTCATATTGCAATGGACCATCAATGATCAGGTCTGGACGTTTTGCTTGCGCCAGATGGGTTGCTTCACGTACTTTTTCAACATCACTGCCCGCACCGGAGTTACCGGTAGAGTAGGAGATCATAGCAACGCGAGGCTCGATACCAAACGCTTTAGCCGAATCCGCAGATTGAATGGCGATTTCAGACAGTTGTTCAGCAGTCGGATCTGGGTTGATTGCACAGTCTCCGTAAACCAGAACTTGTTCTGGCAATAGCATAAAGAATACGGATGATACCAGCGAGCTACCCGGTGCGGTTTTGATTAATTGCAATGGTGGACGGATAGTGTTTGCCGTGGTGTGTACCGCACCGGAAACTAAACCATCAACTTCGCTCTGTTCCAGCATCAACGTACCCAGAACAACGTTGTCTTCCAGTTGTTCGCGTGCAACGACCTCGGTCATGCCCTTGTTTTTACGCAGTTCAACCAGACGTGGGACATAGCGCTCACGTACAGCAACCGGATCAACAATTTCAATACCAGTACCCAGTTCTATTCCCTGAGCCGCCGCAACACGACGGATCTCTTCTGGATCGCCCAGTAGCACACAGCGCGCGATACCCCGGTCAGCACAGATAGACGCCGCTTTCACGGTACGAGGCTCATCACCTTCAGGCAGAACAATCCGCTTACCTGCTTTGCGTGCCAGCTCAGTGAGTTGATAACGGAATGCTGGTGGCGACAGGCGGTGTGGACGTTCAGAGTTCGCTGTCAGCGAGTCAATCCACTCTTTGTTGATGTGTTGTGCGACGTAGTTTTGCAGTTTTTCGATACGTTCATGGTCATCTGCCGGTACTTCCAGGCTGAAACTTTGCAGGCTCAGGGAAGTTTGCCAGGTGTTGGTATCAACCATAAAGACGGGCAGGCCAGTGCCGAAAGCACGTTCACACAGTTGCTTAATAGGTTCATCAATGGCATAGCCGCCGGTTAGCAGGATTGCACCGATTTCAACGCCATTCATAGCCGCCAGACAAGCTGAAACCAGAACATCTGGGCGATCAGCAGAAGTGACCAGCAGGGAACCGGGACGGAAGTGCTCCAGCATATGTGGAATGCTGCGTGCGCAGAAGGTCACGGATTTTACACGGCGGGTTTTGATTGCGCCTTCGTTGATAATACGGGCGTTCAGGTGTTTTGCCATATCGATTGCACGCGTCGCAATCAGATCAAAATTCCACGGAATGCAGCCAAGGATTGGCAATGGGCTATTTTTAGCCAGTTTGTTTGGATCGATGTTAGCGACGATGGCTTTTGAGGATTCATCAAAGATCTCTGACAGATCAGGACGGGTACGGCCTTGATCATCAACCGGCGCATTCAGTTTGTTAATAATAACACCGGTAATATTCTGGTTTTTGCTGCCACCAAATTCAGCACGAGCTAGTTCAACGCGTTCTTTCAATTGCTCCTGGGAATCGTTACCCAGCGCCAGTACGAACACAATTTCAGCGTTCAGGGTCTTGGCGATTTCATAGTTCAGCGATTGGGAGAACGGATGTTTACGGGTTGGAACCAGACCTTCAATCAGGATAACTTCTGCGTCTTTGGTGTTTTCGTGGTAAAGGGCCACGATCTTTTCCATCAGGACATCTTTCTGATTCGTGGTCAGTAAAGATTCCACATAGGCCATATCCAGTGGTTCAGCGGTTTTAATGCTGGAATGAGAACGGATGATTGCCGTGGTTTGATCTTGTGCGCCACAGCAACGGGATTGGGCGATGGGTTTGAAAACACTCAGGCTGACGCCTTTCTGCTCCATTGAGCGGATAACACCCAAACTAACACTGGTCAGGCCGACGCTGGTGCTGGTAGGGATCAACATAATTGTGCGGGACACGGAGACCTCTTTACGGTTGCTCGTTGGTCAAAATAGCACCGCCAGCAGTGGCTAGCGGTGTGCAAAGTATTACGCGGTCAGGCGCGCAGCGTCTTGAGCGATCACCAATTCTTCATTCGTCGGGATCACCAGAGCAGGACGGCTGTTGTCAGTCGTGATAGTACCGGATTTACCGAAGCGGGCCGCCAGGTTGCGGTCATGATCATATTCAAAACCTAACAAAGCCAGTTTTTTCAGCACCAGTTTACGCACCAGTGAGGAGTTTTCACCGATACCACCGGTAAAGATAATGGCATCCAGACGGCCTTCCATCAGTGCAGTGTACGAACCAATGTATTTAGCCAGACGGTGGCAGTAGACATCCATAGCACGTTTAGCATCGGCTTTGGTTTCGTAGTTATCTTCGATATAACGGCAATCGCTGGTGACTTCTGTCAGACCCAGCAGGCCAGATTCTTTGGTCAACAGTTTGTTGATTTGTTCAACGCTCATGCCCAGTGAATCATGCAGATGGAAAATGATTGCCGGATCGATATCACCACTGCGGGTACCCATGACCAGACCTTCCAGTGGCGTCAATCCCATAGAGGTGTCAACACACTGGCCATTAACGATAGCCGAGATAGAGCCACCATTACCCAGGTGGCAGACGATAACATTCAGTTCTTCAACCGGTTTGTTGAGCGTTTTTGCCGCTTCACGGGAAACGAAGAAGTGGCTGGTTCCATGAGCGCCATAACGACGAATGCCGTGCTCTTTATACAGGTTGTATGGCAGGGCATAGAGGTAAGCCTCTTCCGGCATGGTCTGATGGAAAGCGGTATCAAATACAGCAACGTTTTTGTCAGTCAGGTGTGGGAAACCTTTTTTCGCTTCTTCAATGCCAATCAAGTGAGCAGGGTTATGCAATGGTGCGAATGGAACCGCATCTTTAATGCCCTGAATAACTTCATCATTGATGGTGACGGATGCGGTAAACTTTTCACCGCCGTGCACAATGCGGTGACCGATGGCGGCGATTTGAGCAGAAAGTTCTGGTTTTTCGGCCAGAATCGTATTAACAATAAAGTTCAATGCTTCACTGTGGGCTGCACCAGCACCTAAAGCGGCTTCATGTTTTGCGCCATCCATTTTCCACTTAATGCGGGCTTCAGGCAGGTTAAAACATTCAGCTAGACCAGAAAGATATTCTTCACCGTTAGCAGGATCGATGATAGCAAATTTCAGAGAAGAGCTACCGCAATTGAGGACCAGTACCAGCTTACTTGACATGGAAGTACCTATATCGTGTTTGTCATTGAGTCTTACAGATAAGACATGTGATTAATAAAGCGTCAATTACTCATCAGCGTAGAGCATATAGTGATGACATTAAATGATTAACATCATGCTGAGTGCGAAGAGCATGATGATAAGGTTTAAATTTTCAAAAAACCTTTTTTGCTAGCTATGATGTTAAGAGATAGAGTGATTTGTTAACAAAATGAGCCTAAATGCAGTAAAAAAAGTAAAATATGCCGCTTTACTGCTCTGTATAACATAAAAGTGAATGTAGGATACCGATAGCTAGCAGCAAAGACAAAATATACTTAATCCTACAAAAAATATTTTATCATTTACAATGTTTTTTTAAAAAATGTGTTTTTAATTGATTGAGGTCATGATGAGCGCAATACCTCCCGCCAGTAATGGATGGATGAGAAAGATGCAACTGGGACAGCAATACATGAAAACTTGGCCGATTGAGAAACAGTTGGCGCCCATGTTTCCTGAAAATCGGATTATTAAGGCAACCCGCTTTGGTATCCGGTTTATGCCGCCGTTGGCTATTTTTACTCTGACGTGGCAAATCGCACTGGGTGGTCAGCTTGGCCCAGCGGTGGCGACTGCACTGTTTGCGTGTAGTTTACCTATGCAAGGGTTATGGTGGCTGGGGAAGCGGGCATCAACACCGTTACCAGCGGCATTGCTGAAATGGTTTCATGAAATCCGTGATAAATTTGCCGCCGCCGGTATCGCAATGGCACCAGTGCAGCAAACGCCAACTTATCAATCTCTCGCAGAACTGCTGAAACGCGCATTTAAACAACTCGATCGGTCGTTTCTTGATGATATTTAAGATTCATGATGAAAAGTAGACACATTGTTGATCGCAACTGGAGATTTTCCCTCAATAAAATGGTCTACTAGCCAAGTTTTCGACACTAATATCTTCTTTTTTGTTGATAGAGGCCATTTTGAATAGCGAACTCTTGTGGGTATTGACCCTGCTGCTGATAGCTATTGTTCTTTTTACTACCAATAAACTGCGGATGGATATTGTTGCATTATTGGTGATTATCGCGTTTGTCATGAGTGGAACGTTGACGCTCGGTGAAGCGACCAGCGGCTTTAGTGATCCCAATGTGTTACTGATAGCTGCCCTGTTTGTTATTGGTGAAGGATTGGTAAGAACTGGCGTTGCTTATCAAATGGGGGACTGGCTGGTAAGGGCTGCCGGAAACAGCGAAACCAAAATGTTGGCGTTACTGATGATGACTGTTGCGGGGCTTGGCGCTTTTATGAGCTCTACGGGGGTGGTCGCGATTTTCATTCCGGTGGTGCTCAGTGTGGCGGCAAGAATGAAAATTTCGCCGGGGCGGTTGATGATGCCCTTGAGTTTTGCCGGGCTTATCAGTGGCATGATGACATTGGTCGCGACGCCACCCAATATGGTGGTTAACAGTGAGTTGATACGGGAAGGGTTGCCCGGTTTCAAATTTTTCTCTATTACCCCTATTGGTGTTTTGATTCTGTTTGCCGGTATTGGTTATATGCTGATCGCTCGCCATTGGTTGGGAAATAATCAATCGGATAAAGGTCATGACAAATGGAATAGACGCACTTTTCGTGATCTTATCCGTGACTATAAATTATCAGGCCGCGCGCGTCGTCTAGCGATCCGCCAAGGTTCCCCGCTGATAGGTCTTTCTCTTGATGAGTCAAATTTGCGTGCTCGCTATGGGGCTAATGTCGTTGGTATTGAGCGTTGGCGGCGTTTCCGGCGCGTTATGGTCAGCGCGATGGGCAATACCGAATTGAGAGAACGGGATGTATTGCTGATTGATATGTCAGACAGTGAGGTGGATCTGCGTGAGTTTTGCAGTGAGCAATTATTAGAGCCGATGGTGCTGCGCGGGGAGTATTTCTCTGAACGATCTCGTAACGTAGGTATGGCTGAAGTTTCTCTGATCCCGGAGTCGGATTTATTAGGTAAATCACTGAGAGAAATCGGTTTTCGTACCTGCTATGGTTTGAATGTTGTTGGTATTCGACGTGATGGTGAATCGCTGTCGGGTAAATTGGTCGATGCGCCACTGCAACTTGGTGATATTTTGCTGGTTATTGGTGACTGGAAACTGATACGTGTCCTGCAAACCAAAATGCGCGATTTTATTGTCCTTAATCTGCCGATTGAGATCGAAGAGATGGCCCCGGCAACGTCTCAAGCGCCACATGCGCTTTTTAGTCTGGCGCTGATGGTAGCCATGATGCTTACCGATGAAGTACCCAATGTGATTGCCGCGTTGATAGCTTGCCTGTTGATGGGAAAATTCCGTTGTATTGATATGGAAAGTGCGTACCGCTCTATTCATTGGCCCAGTATTATCCTGATTGTCGGGATGATGCCGTTTGCACTGGCATTACAGAAAACCGGCGGGATTGATCTGATTGTCCGTGGCTTGATGGATATTGCCGGTGATATGGGGCCGAGGGTGATGCTGGTATGTCTGTTTATACTTTGTGCCGTAATCGGTTTGTTTATTTCCAACACGGCAACGGCGGTATTAATGGCACCGATAGCCATTGCTGCGGCGCGTGAAATGGCAGTATCTCCCATGCCATTTGCCATGATTATTGGTGTGGCCGCTTCCGCCGCATTTATGACCCCGGTTTCGTCCCCAGTGAATACGCTGGTTCTTGGCCCCGGTGGTTATAAGTTCTCCGATTTTGTCCGTTTGGGCGTGCCGTTTACCATATTGGTGATGGTGATAAGTGTGCTGGTTGTCCCTTGGTTATTTCCATTCTAATGTGGAATATCAAGGCTAATTTCGTCCAATGACAGGCTGAATCCCGGTACAAAAACTTTCATAAAGTAATCCATCTCCTGGCTGTGACGATCAGCCAGGGTTTTTTCAAGTCGGGTTTTCGCCAGATTGAATTCATGGTTGCCTGCCGATAACTCTTCCAGACATTTGAGGTAAGCACACAGGGAATCGGCCTGTTTAATGATAAAAGTTTCCTCTGTTGTATGCTGGCTGTCATCTAGGATTGGACGGAAATCCTCTTGCAGCTCTGTTGGCAGCATTTCCAGTAATTTTTTCTGCGCGATTTTTTCTATCTTTTTGTATTCCCGTGCGATATGTGGATTGTGATATTTGACCGGAGTGGGTAAATCTCCGGTAATAACTTCGCTGGCATCGTGATACATAGCCAGCAACGCAATGCGTTCAGCATTCACATCGCCACCAAATTTGCGGTTTTTGATAATGGCTAAGGCGTGTGCGACAAAGGCCACCTGTAAGCTATGTTCAGATACATTTTCTGTACGTACATTGCGCATCAGAGGCCAACGGTTAATCAGTTTCAAACGGGAAAGGTGGGCAAAAAAGTGGCTCATAATCATCTCTTACAGTAAACATTGTTTTTATTGTGAGCGGTGGAGAGGGGTAAAGTAAACCTTAAAATTGTTTCTTATTTTTATCCCTTATTTTCATAGGGAAATTGGCTATTTATCTGGTACACATTAAAATCGGTATCCAGACTGTATAGCAAGGTTAATGTGATTAATTTACATTTACTATTAACTGGCAATGTTATAATCGTAATAGATATATTTTTTAAAAGAAATTTATGTTTTTACTCCATTTTGCATACAATTTATATACAAAAATTTCATATAATTTACAATGGTTTGTTATTTATTCAGGTGTTCTCTTTTATTAAGTTTAATAAATGCAATGTTTAATTCTTTTATATCTTGCTAATGCCTTATATAATCACTGCAAAAATCTTCCATAAAAATAAAAAAATTAGTCTGTGTTACCGGTAAAAAATGAAAATTTATTGACCTTATTTTGCAGAGAGTGATCATTGGGTATCAATAAAGAAAGTTATGGAAGTGGTTATCAAGGATTTCTATCTGACAGGTGAGGTTTTCACCAGTGAAGAACAAGCGGGTAGGCTAGATTTATTGGAATAGAAGAAAGAGGTTTTCTTCTATTCCAATAGAACGGATGGTATGAATAATATCCGTTATCAGTAATATTTTTCCATGAACGGCTCTTATTTTTACTGATGATATTTGCCAATAAATCGGGCGAATTTCTGAATTGCCATCTCCAGTTCATCAAGCCTTGGTAGGGTTACGATGCGGAGATGGTCAGGTTCCGGCCAGTTAAATGCGGTTCCCTGTACTAACAAGACCTTCTCTTGTAATAACAGGTCAAGCACCATCTTCTGGTCATCGTGAACATTAAAACGTTTCGCATCAATTTTTGGAAACATATATAAAGCGCCTTTAGGTTTCACGCAGGAAACGCCGGGGATTTGATTAATTAATTCCCATGCTCGGTTACGCTGCTCATACAAACGGCCACCAGGTAAAATGAATTCACTGATACTTTGGTAACCGCCTAAAGCAGTTTGAATAGCGTGTTGCATTGGCACATTGGCACATAAACGCATTGATGCCAGCATCTCCAAACCTTCAATATAGCTCTTGGCGTGTTTCTTCGGGCCGTTTAATACCATCCAGCCTTGACGAAAACCTGCAACCCGATATGTTTTGGATAATCCATTAAATGTTACCGTTAACAGATCAGGCGCGAGGGCGGCAATTGAATGATGTTCTGCATCGTCATATAAGATTTTGTCGTAAATCTCATCAGCAAAAATAATCAAATTGTGTTGCCGGGCTATTTCAACAACTTCCAACAACAGTTCCTTACTATATACAGCACCCGTTGGATTATTAGGGTTAATAATCACTATTCCACGTGTTCGAGGCGTAATTTTGTTACGGATATCATTTAAGTCAGGAAACCAATCTGCTCCTTCATCACACATATAATGTACGGCTTTGCCACTGGAAAGTGAAACCGCCGCAGTCCAGAGAGGATAATCAGGCGCAGGAACCAGCATTTCATCACCCGTATTCAGTAATGCTTGCATTGCCTGAACGATTAATTCAGAAACACCATTGCCGATATAAATATCTTCAACAGTCACGTCCATCATATTCCGGGCTTGATAATGTTGCATGATAGCTTTGCGGGCAGAATACAGACCTTTAGAATCTGAATAACCCTGTGCGGTTGGTAAGTTACGGATAACATCTACCAAGATTTCATCTGGTGCTTCAAAACCAAAAGGAGCTGGATTGCCAATATTTAATTTGAGGACTTTATTACCTTCTTCTTCGAGGCGTTTAGCTTCCTTGAGTACAGGGCCACGGATGTCATAACAAACATTATCCAATTTGCTGGATTTTTTAACTGTTAGCATAGAGAGTCTTACCTTATCTTGGTAAAAAAAGTCGCCTGGCATATAGCGTGTAGCATTTAATGTACTCCTCCCTCTGAATGTTTTGAAGATGCATTGATATATTTAGTTAAAACGGTTGTTTTAGTCGGGGAGCGGTTATTTGAGTATCTTTTTATGTAAATTATGTTAGATTTAAATTCTTAATTTACCTATAAGATCAAATTTATAATCTGAATTGTTGTTGTTTTTTAGTGTGAAAATGGCGAATTTTTAACGTGATAGCGGTCTGGTTGTGCCATTGTGGGGAGAAAGTGAGCATAGCTCAATTTGCCAATAAAAATTGTTGTGTTTGTATAATTTATTCTTATGTATAAGATTTGGCTTGAATTGGCAATTCAGAACTATATATTTTAGAAAGATCGAACAATATTTTTGATCATTTCTGGAAACTAGTTGTAAATTTATCTGAATAGGATTATTAAACATTAGTGATATTGTAGATTTTTACTTTATATTTAGTTTTTCTGATATAACTTATGTTATTCTTTGACGTGAGTCAGAAAACAAAATAACCAAACTAGAAATCACATATAGGGTGTTGTAAATAGGGATTGTCCTCAATTTATTTAGGAATCCGAGTAACTTTTGCTAAGAAGAGGAGAAAAATAAAACCCGCAATGGGTTCAATAGGTAAAAAAACAGCAGTAAATCTTTGCCCTATTTAATAGAGTAGAGTACTGTCTAAGCGATGTTAATTTAATTTGATAGTGCTTACGTAAAAACACCAGGTTAGTTAGTAATTAAAATCAAAAAAAAGTGATGAATAAACAATGATAAATGCAAATCGTCCGATAATGAATCTCGATCTCGATCTGCTAAGAACTTTTGTTGCTGTTGCTGATTTAAATACTTTTGCAGCAGCGGCAGCAGCAGTATGCAGAACGCAATCGGCTGTAAGTCAGCAAATGCAACGTTTGGAGCAGTTGGTGGGCAGAGAGTTGTTTGCCCGTCACGGCCGTAATAAGCTTCTTACAGAGCATGGTCTTCAACTTCTTGGTTATGCAAGACAAATTCTGCGCGCTAACGATGATGCCAGCGCATCATTAACTTATAGCGATGCAGAAGGTGAACTAAGAATCGGTGCATCCGATGATACAGTGGATACACTGCTCCCATTTTTGTTAAATCGCATCGCTTCTGTTTATCCACGGATGGCAATAGACGTCCGTATAAAGCGTACTCAATTTATTGAAAGTATGCTGGATAACCATGAGATCGATTTGGCGCTCACAACCGCAAAAATCAGTCATCATCCAAGGACTGTTCTGCGCTCAACACCGGTATTATGGCATTGTGCTCCTGATTTCCAGCTACAATCAAATGAACCTGTGCCACTGGTTGTGATGGATGAAACTAACCCATTCCGTCAGTTGGCGTTGGATACGCTGGATGAAGTGGGAGTATCGTGGCGGATTGCTTATGAAGCGGCTTCTCTATCGGCAGTTCGCACGGCAGTGAATGCAGAAGTCGGTATTACTGCCCGTCCTCTGGAGATGCAAAATGCTGATCTGCGTATTTTAGGGGAGAGTGAAGGGCTTCCTCGTTTACCTGAAACCCAGTTCTCTCTGTATAGGCATAGTAATGAACAGAATGAATCTGTTCTAACGGTTTTTAGTGCAATAGAGAATAAGAAAACGCCATACACGATAACGGGTGTTTCTGAAGAACTTCCTGATAATGACGATATTATTGATGAGTAATATCTGAAACACTTCTCTTTGCTAATACCTCCATTATGGATGGAAGGAGGTATTAGCTCCCCGAATATATTTATAAGTAATCATCAACTAAATTCACCTTATTCTGTTGTTATCGTAATCATTAAATATACGGTGGCATTTTTCTTAACACCCCCCTGATTTGGTTAACAAATTGTTATATTGTTAACAAAGTAATAATTTGCTGAATTGATGAAATAAGAATTTCTGTAGTGAACGGGAACTTTTCTCGTCGCTAATGGATAAAAATATAATTTCTTCAGATTTGAATGAATTATCATCAGCAGTAAAATTTTTTCTGTCAAATTGTGTACTTGATCAAAGAAATACTCCCTATGTAGCAGTGGAAAGGCAGGTTTTTCCTGAGATAATGATGTAGTAAAAGCGAGTTATCGGTTAAACTAGTTTCCGCCACTGTTCGCATGCCAGTTGACTGACACGTTTTAGCAGTGTGGTAGCACGATCCGTTAAGACTAAGTTTGTTGTTTGTAAATAAATGTTAGATTAATTTTGTCATAACAGACAAAATATTGTTGAGAGGAGTAAAAACCAAGAAGATTCACTCCATCAATCATTGATTAGCAGTGTTTCAGATTTGGTTGTTACCCCTTCCCTTGAATCGATGTGGTGCAACACTGCCAGACAAAAGAGCAGACATTTTTGACACCACTTTTGATGAGTAAGCAATGAGTATGTCAACATCCACTGAACTCTTTGCCCATCATTGGGCATTCGCGGTATTTCTTTTAGGTGCTTTCGGTCTGTGTGCTTTGATGCTGTTGGGGGCATTTTTCTTGGGCGGAAGAGCGAAAGCCCGGGCAAAACATGTCCCTTATGAATCCGGTATTGATTCTGTCGGTAGTGCTCGTCTCCGTATGTCGGCCAAGTTCTATCTGGTCGCTATGTTCTTTGTCATCTTCGATGTTGAAGCCCTGTTTTTATATGCATGGTCAGTCTCTATCAAAGAGAGTGGCTGGTTAGGCTTTATCGAAGCAAGCATTTTCATTTTGGTGTTACTCGCAGGCTTGTTTTATCTGGTGCGTATTGGGGCGCTGAATTGGACGCCATCTCGCTCAAGCCGCCAGGTAAGTAAACCAAGTGTTGTGATTAACATTAACAATAGTCATCCGCAGTAATAGCGAGGCATTTAAAAATGGATTATACGCTCACCCGCATAGATCCGAACGGTGAGAATGACCGTTATCCCCTGCAAAAACAGGAAATTGTCGCAGACCCACTGGAGCAACATGTCCACCGTAGTGTTTACATGGGCAAACTGGAACACGCTCTGCATGATTTGGTGAACTGGGGACGTAAGAACTCCCTGTGGCCTTATAACTTCGGTCTTTCCTGCTGTTATGTGGAAATGGCGACATCATTTACTGCCGTTCATGACGTCGCCCGTTTTGGTGCTGAAGTTTTGCGTGCGTCACCCCGTCAGGCGGATTTTATGGTGGTCGCTGGAACCTGTTTTACCAAAATGGCTCCGGTTATTCAGCGCCTTTATGACCAGATGCTTGAGCCCAAATGGGTTATCTCAATGGGAGCCTGCGCCAACTCTGGTGGTATGTACGATATCTACTCTGTGGTTCAGGGGGTGGATAAGTTTATCCCCGTTGATGTTTATATCCCTGGTTGTCCTCCCCGCCCTGAAGCCTATATGCAGGCTCTGATGTTGTTGCAGGAGTCGATCGGCAAAGAGCGTCGTCCATTGTCTTGGGTCGTGGGCGATCAAGGGGTTTACCGTGCCAATATGCAGTCAGAAAGAGAACGTAAGCACGGGGAACGTATCGCAGTGAAAAATCTGCGTACACCAGACGAAGTTTAGGGCTTTTAGCCGTACAGCGTAACCAGAGCAATGTGTTGCGATAACAATACCTGATCAAAACAAACACTGATCAAAGCGTTGTGGTGAAGAATGATGATAGATCAGATAGCGCAAGAAAGCGCCCGGCCTGCGTGGAAAACTCATGACCATCTTGATGATCCGGTTGTGAGTGAGCTGCGTAACCATTTTGGCCCGGATGCCTTTACTGTTCAGCCAACCCGCACCGGTATACCGGTGGTCTGGGTGAAGCGTGAACAATTACTGGAAGTAATCACTTTTCTGAAAAAACTGCCTAAGCCTTATGTCATGCTATTTGATTTGCATGGCATGGATGAACGCCAGCGTACTCACCGCCAGGGGCTGCCTGACGCGGATTTTTCTGTGTTTTATCATTTACTTTCTATTGAGCGTAACCGCGATATTATGTTGAAGGTTGCGCTTAGTGAGAAAGATTTGCATCTCCCGACGGCAACTCCTCTGTTCCCAAATGCCAACTGGTATGAGCGCGAAACATGGGAGATGTTCGGGATTGTCTTTAACGGACATCCAAACCTGCGCCGCATTATGTTGCCACCGACTTGGGAAGGGCATCCGCTGCGTAAGGACTATCCGGCTCGTGCGACAGAATTTGATCCTTTCGAGCTAACCCGGCAGAAAGAAGATCTGGAAATGGAAGCGTTGACTTTCAAGCCGGAAGAGTGGGGAATGAAACGGGGTACCGATAACGAGGACTTTATGTTCCTCAACCTTGGTCCTAACCATCCCTCTTCTCATGGTGCATTCCGTATCATTCTTCAACTGGATGGCGAAGAGATTGTCGATTGTGTACCGGATGTTGGCTATCACCATCGCGGTGCGGAAAAAATGGGTGAGCGCCAGTCTTGGCACAGTTATATTCCCTATACAGACCGTATTGAATACTTAGGTGGCTGTGTTAACGAAATGCCTTATGTGCTGGCGGTGGAGAAACTGGCGGGAATTGAAGTACCCGACCGGGTGAAAACCATTCGTGTCATGTTGTCGGAATTGTTCCGGATTAATAGCCACCTGTTGTATATCTCGACCTTTATTCAGGATGTCGGTGGGATGACACCGGTGTTCTTCGCCTTTACCGACCGCCAGAAAATTTATGATCTGGTGGAAGCGATTACTGGTTTCCGTATGCACCCGGCATGGTTCCGTATTGGCGGTGTGGCGCATGATCTGCCGCGTGGTTGGGATAGATTATTACGTGATTTCCTCGATTGGATGCCTAAACGCCTTGATTCCTACGTGAAAGCAGCGCTGAAAAACAGCATCTTGAAAGGCCGTTCTATAGGGGTTGCCGCTTATAATTCCAAACAAGCCCTTGAATGGGGCACTACTGGAGCGGGTTTGCGGGCAACGGGTATTGCGTTTGATGTGCGTAAATGGCGTCCATACTCCGGCTATGAAAATTTCGATTTCGACGTGCCGATTGGTAATAACGGCGACTGTTATGACCGTGTGATGCTGAAAGTTGAAGAAGTCCGCCAAAGTATGCGGATCCTGAAACAGTGCCTGAAAAATATGCCGGAAGGCCCATTCAAAGCCGATCACCCACTGACGACGCCACCACCGAAAGAACGCACTTTGCAGCATATTGAAACCATGATTAACCACTTTCTGCAAGTGTCATGGGGGCCGGTAATGCCAGCAAATGAGTCTTTCCAGATGATTGAGGCAACCAAGGGTATCAACAGTTACTATCTGACCAGTGACGGCAGTACCATGAGTTATCGTACCCGTGTCCGTACACCGAGTTTTCCTCATTTGCAGCAAATTCCTTCGGTGATCCGCGGTAGTTTGGTTTCTGACCTGATCGTGTATCTGGGCAGTATTGATTTTGTTATGTCTGATGTGGATCGCTAACTATGCAAAGTGAAATTAACGCGAATGCTCAACAGGCGCGTCTTGATGTGGTTAACGTGACAGAGTCTCAGGCAAAAGCAGATTTTGTACTGAGCACCGAAGAGCACGATGAGATTGAGCAGGAAAAACACCACTACGAAGATCCGCGTGCCGTTTCTATCGAAGCATTAAAAATTGTACAGAAGCATCGTGGTTGGGTGCCGGATGGCGCCATTTACGCGATTGCTGATGTGCTTGGTATTCCCGCCAGTGATGTGGAAGGTGTGGCAACATTTTACAGCCAGATTTATCGTCAACCTGTGGGCCGCCATATTATTCGTTATTGTGACAGCGTGGTTTGTCATATTACCGGTTATCAGGATGTCCAGGCCGCTATTGAAAGGCATTTGAAGATTTGTCCGGGCCAGACGACGCAAGACGGGCGTTTTACGCTGCTGCCAACCTGTTGTCTGGGTAACTGTGATAAAGGTCCGACCATGATGATCGATGACGATACTCACAGTTCTGTCAAACCTGAAGAGATTGAGAAGTTACTGGAGCAGTATCCATGACAGCACATTCAGGAATAAAAGAAATTATCCGTACTGAGGAAACCCATCCTCTTACCTGGCGCTTGCGTGATGACAAACAGCCGGTATGGTTGGATGAGTACCGCAGCAAAAGTGGTTATCGCGGTGCTGAAAAAGCGCTGAAAAGCATGACTCCAGTTGAAGTGGTTTCTCTGGTAAAAGACGCTGGGTTGAAAGGCCGTGGAGGTGCCGGTTTCTCCACCGGTCTGAAATGGAGTCTGATGCCAAAAGACGAAAGCATGAATATCCGTTATCTGCTATGTAACGCAGATGAAATGGAGCCGGGTACTTACAAAGATCGCTTGCTGATGGAACAACTTCCTCACTTGCTAGTGGAAGGGATGTTGATCAGTGCGTTTGCCCTGAAAGCTTATCGTGGCTATATCTTCCTGCGTGGTGAATATGTGGAAGCGGCGGTGCATCTACGTAAAGCCATCGAAGAAGCTAAGGCAGCGGGTTTGTTGGGTAAAAACATTATGGGCAGCGGCTTTGATTTCGAGTTGTTTGTTCATACCGGCGCAGGGCGTTATATCTGTGGTGAAGAGACCGCGCTGATTAACTCACTGGAAGGTCGCCGAGCTAATCCTCGTTCAAAACCGCCATTTCCAGCCACTTCCGGTGCATGGGGCAAACCCACTTGTGTCAATAACGTTGAAACCTTATGCAACGTTCCCTCAATTCTTGAATTCGGTAAAGAGTGGTATATCGGCCTGAGTGCTGGCAAGAGTAAAGATGCCGGTACCAAACTGATGGGATTCTCCGGTCGGGTGAAAAATCCGGGGTTGTGGGAACTGCCATTCGGTGTGACTGCCCGTGAAATTCTTGAAGATTATGCTGGTGGCATGCGTGATGGTCTGAAATTCAAAGCGTGGCAACCGGGTGGCGCAGGAACAGATTTCCTGACCGCTGACCATCTGGATCTGCCAATGGATTTCGAAAATATCGCTAAAGCGGGCAGCCGTCTGGGCACTGCATTGGCAATGGCTGTTGACCACGAAATCAACATGGTTTCTCTGACCCGTAACCTTGAAGAGTTCTTTTCCCGTGAATCCTGCGGCTGGTGTACACCATGCCGTGACGGACTGCCGTGGAGCGTGAAAATTCTGCGGGCATTAGAACGTGGGGAAGGGCAGCCAGGGGATATCGAAACGCTGGAACAGCTCTGTCGCTTCCTTGGGCCGGGTAATACATTCTGTGCTCATGCACCCGGGGCTGTGGAACCCTTACAGAGTGCCATCAAATATTTCCGTGATGAATTCGAAGCTGGAGTTGTGACCAAAAACTATGGGAATTCCCACCTGATTGCGGGTATCCAACCAAACCTGCTAAAGCAGCGTTGGTAATGGGTTCTTCACGAAATTAGCAGAATTTTTGATTAACACTTGCTGAAAAGCAGGTCACTTGGAAGCATGCTGACTATGGCTACGATACATGTAGACGGCAAAAAATATGATGTAGACGGGGCTGATAACCTGTTACAAGCTTGCCTCTCTTTGGGGCTGGATATTCCTTATTTTTGCTGGCATCCAGCGCTGGGAAGCGTTGGCGCTTGCCGCCAATGTGCGGTAAAGCAATACCAAAATGCGGATGATACGCGCGGTCGTCTGATTATGTCCTGTATGACTCCGGCAATGGATGGCACCTTTATCTCTATTGATGATGAAGAGGCTAAACAGTTCCGTGAGAGTGTGGTTGAGTGGTTAATGACTAACCACCCGCATGATTGCCCGGTGTGTGAAGAAGGGGGCAACTGCCACTTGCAGGATATGACTGTGATGACGGGTCATACATTCCGTAAATATCGTTTTACTAAACGTACTCATAACAATCAGGAATTGGGGCCATTTATTTCTCATGAAATGAACCGCTGCATTGCCTGTTATCGTTGTGTGCGCTACTACAACGACTATGCTGACGGCACGGATTTTGGTGTCTATGGCGCTCACGATAATATCTATTTCGGTCGCACTGAAAGCGGCACTTTGGAAAGTGAATTCTCCGGTAATCTGGTCGAAATCTGCCCGACTGGGGTATTCACGGACAAAACCCATTCTGAACGTTATAACCGTAAATGGGACATGCAGTTTGCGCCAAGCATCTGCCAGCAGTGCAGTATTGGCTGTAACACCAGCCCCGGGGAGCGTTATGGTGAATTACGCCGTATCGAGAACCGTTATAATGGGACGGTAAACCACTACTTTATGTGTGACCGTGGTCGTTTCGGTTACGGTTATGTCAACCGTCAAGATCGCCCTCGTCAGCCACGGCAATTGCGTGGTGATCATTGGATATCGCTTAACGCTGAACAGGCCATGCAGGGTGGGGCGGATATTTTGCGTCAGGCCAAAAATGCCATTGGTATCGGTTCTCCCCGCGCCAGTCTGGAAAGTAACTTTGCCCTGCGTGAACTGGTGGGCGCGGAAAACTTCTATAGTGGGATTGCTGCGGCTGAACAACAACGCCTTGATATGATGCTGGAAATTCTGCAACAGGGTGGTGTTTATACACCGTCGCTGCGTGAAATTGAAAGCTATGATGCGGTACTGATTTTAGGCGAAGATTTAACGCAAACTGGTGCCCGGATGGCACTGTCTGTTCGTCAGGCTGTGAAAGGCAAAGCCCGCGAAATGGCGGCTGCTCAGAAAGTTGCTGACTGGCAGATTGCCGCTGTGATGAATATTGGTCAGCGTGCAAAATATCCTCTGTTTGTGACCAACGTGGATGATACTCGTCTGGATGATATCGCCGCGTGGAATTATCGTGCGCCGGTTGATGATCAGGCCCGTTTTGGTTTCGCAGTCGCTCATGCATTGGATAACACGGCACCGGCAGTCGAAAATTTACCTGATGAACTGAAAGCCAAAGTGGAAATGGTTGCGCAGGCACTGATTGGCGCGAAGAAACCGCTGATTATCAGCGGCAGTAACGTGGGTAGTGATGCGATTATTCAGGCGGCAGCCAATGTTGCCTGGGCGCTGAAAGATCGAGGCTCAGATGTCGGTTTGTCGTTTGTTGCAATCTATGCAAATAGTATTGGATTGGGAATGATGGAAGCTCAGCCACTGGATGTTGCGCTGCAACGGATAAGCAGTGGTAAATCTGATACGGTTATCGTGATGGAAAATGATCTCTATCGGCATGCCGCAGCAGATAAGGTGGACGATGCACTGAACAATCTGAAAAACCTGGTTGTGATTGACCATCAGCGCACTGCCATCATGGATAAAGCCCATTTGATTTTGCCAGCTTCGAGCTTTGCGGAAAGTGACGGTACGCTGGTGAATCAGGAGGGTCGGGCACAGCGTTACTTCCAAGTTTTCGAACCCTCTTTCTACGACAAATCGGTGGTGATGCTGGAGAGCTGGCGTTGGTTGCACTCCTTGCATACAACTTATTCTGAACGCCATTTGGATTGGACGCAACTTGACCATGTAATTGATGCCTGTGTTGAAGCAATGCCACAGCTCAAAGGTATTGTTGATGCAGCGCCTGATTCTACATTCCGCATCCGTGGTCAGAAACTGGCACGTTCACCGCACCGTTACAGCGGTCGTACTGCTATGTTGGCGAATCTCAGCGTACATGAGCAACGTCAGCCGCAGGATGTTGATTCGCCATTTGCTTTCTCAATGGAAGGTAACAATAGCCCTAATGCCTATCGCCAGCAGGTGCCATTTGCATGGGCACCGGGCTGGAACTCACCACAGGCTTGGAACAAATTCCAGGCGGAGGTCGGTGGTCATCTGCGCTTTGGCGATCCTGGTGTGCGTCTGATTGAAACAACTGACGGTGGTTTGAACTATTTTGATCAAATTCCGACAGCATTTACTGCACAAAATAACCAATGGATAGTGGCTCCTTACCATCACTTGTTTGGTAGTGAAGAGTTAACTCAGCGTTCCGATGTGATTCAGGAACGCATGCCGGAGCCTTATGTGATGCTCAATAGCAAAGATGCGGATCAATTGGGGGTGAAAACGGGTTCTGTTTTGGAGTTTGATTGTTTTGGTCAGCAACTGCGTCTGGCAGTTCGTCTGAGTGAAAATCTTGCTCAAGGGCAGATTGGTTTGCCAATGGGAATGCCGGGTATTCCTCCGGTATTGGCAGGTGTTTCCGTGGATAATCTGCGGGAGGTTGCACAATGAGTTGGTTAACCCCCGAAATTATTGATGTGCTGATCGCTGTTCTGAAGGCAGTAGTGATCTTAGTAGTGGTGGTTGTTTGTGGGGCCTTGATGAGCTTTGGTGAACGTCGTTTGCTAGGGCTGTTTCAAAACCGTTATGGACCAAACCGCGTAGGTTGGGGCGGATCGTTACAGATCGTCGCTGACATGATCAAAATGTTCTTCAAAGAGGACTGGGTCCCCCGTTTTGCGGACAGAATGATCTTTACCTTAGCGCCAGTGATTGGTTTCGTTTCTCTGCTGCTGGCATTCGCCATTGTGCCGATCACGCCGACTTGGATGGCCGCTGATCTGGACATCGGTATTTTGTTCTTCATGATGATGGCGGGTTTGGCTGTCTATGCGGTGCTGTTTGCTGGATGGTCAAGTAACAACAAATACTCGTTACTGGGGGCGATGCGTGCTTCTGCGCAGACACTAAGTTACGAAGTGTTTATTGGACTCTCTTTTATGGGCGTTGTTGCGCAGGCAGATTCCTTCAATATGGTGGATATCGTCAATGCACAAGAGCATATGTGGAATGTCATTCCTCAGTTCTTTGGCTTCTTGACTTTTGCTATCGCGGGTGTGGCGGTGTGTCACCGTCATCCATTTGACCAGCCGGAAGCAGAACAGGAGCTGGCTGATGGCTATCATATTGAATATTCCGGTATGAAATTCGGTCTATTCTTCGTTGGTGAATATATCGGTATTGTCACGGTTTCTGCCCTGATTGTGACAATGTTCTTTGGTGGTTGGCATGGTCCGTTCCTGCCGCCGTTTGTCTGGTTTGCGTTGAAAACGGCATTCTTCATGGTGATGTTCATCCTGATACGTGCCTCTTTACCACGTCCGCGTTATGACCAGGTGATGGTGTTTGGCTGGAAAATCTGTCTGCCGCTGACCTTACTTAACCTGCTGGCGACTGCGGCAGTGATTTTGTACAACGCTCAATAAGGGGGGAATGAACCATGACATTGAAAGAGTTAGTGGTTGGTTTTGCCACCCAGGTACGCAGTATTTGGATGATTGGCTTGCATGCCTTTCATAAGCGCGAAACCCAAATGTATCCAGAGGAACCGGTTTATCTGCCACCCCGTTACCGTGGCCGTATTGTGTTGACGCGCGATCCGGACGGTGAAGAGCGTTGTGTTGCCTGTAACCTGTGTGCGGCAGTTTGCCCGGTTGGTTGTATTTCATTGCAAAAGGCCGAGCATAAAGATGGCCGCTGGTATCCAGAGTTTTTCCGCATTAACTTCTCACGCTGCATTTTCTGCGGCTTGTGCGAAGAAGCTTGCCCGACCACCGCAATCCAGTTAACACCGGATTTCGAAATGGGGGAGTTTAAGCGCCAGGATCTGGTGTATGAAAAAGAGGAACTGACGATTTCAGGGCCAGGTAAATATCCTGATTATAACTTTTACCGTAAGACAGGTATGGCGATTGACGGCAAATCAAAAGGTGAAGCCGACGACGAAGCAAAACCTATCGACGTTAAAAGCCTGTTGCCGTAAGGAGCGATATTCATGGAATTTACGTTTTATACCGCCGGGCTGGTTGCGATATTGGCAACTATCAGGGTGATTACCCATACCAATCCGATACACGCGCTTTTGTATCTGATTGTTTCTCTGTTGGCACTTTCAGCGGTGTTTTTTTCGCTTGGTGCTTATTTTGCTGGTGCGCTAGAGATCATCGTTTACGCTGGGGCCATTATGGTGCTGTTCGTTTTCGTGGTGATGATGCTAAACCTTGGCAAATCCGTTGTTGAACAAGAGCGTGTCTGGTTGAAACCAAGGACCTGGGTTGGTCCGGGGATACTGTCAGCCGTGCTGCTTGTTGTACTGGTGTATAGCATTATCAATGTTTCTCATGGCGATATTGCTGACAATATCACGGGTGAAGTTATCAGTGCTAAAGAAGTGGGGATCAGTTTATTTGGTCCGTATGTATTGGCTGTTGAACTGGCTTCTTTGCTATTACTTGCCGGTATGGTGGTGGCGTATCACATAGGCCGTGAGCATAAACAAGGTGAAGTGCTCAGCAACCGAAATGCGGAGGAACAACCATGATACCTCTTCAACATGGACTGATTTTGGCGGCAATTCTATTTGTGTTGGGCCTGACCGGGCTCATCATCCGCCGTAATCTGTTGTTTATGTTAATTGGGCTCGAAGTGATGATTAATGCCGCAGCTCTGGCTTTTGTTGTGGTAGGCAGCTATTGGGGCCAGCCGGATGGTCAAGTGATGTTTATTTTGGCTATTAGCTTGGCGGCAGCAGAGGCGAGTATTGGCTTGGCGCTGTTATTGCAGCTCTATCGTCGTCGCCAGAATCTGAATATTGATACAGTCAGTGAGATGCGCGGATGAACTTACTCTATTTAACAATTCTGCTGCCACTGCTGGGATTTTTGCTGTTGGCATTTTCCCGTGGCCGCTGGTCTGAAAATACATCAGCCACCATTGGGATTAGTTCTATTGGTTTGGCTGCGTTGGTTACCTTATGGGTAGCTATCGATTTCAACAGTCAGAATGGTACGGGTGATCTGGTTTACAGTCAGAACCTGTGGAACTGGATGGAAGTTGGGAATTTCAGTATCCCGTTTACTCTGGTTCTTGATGGTTTGTCGCTTACCATGTTGAGTGTGGTGACCGGTGTCGGTTTCCTGATCCATATGTATGCCTCGTGGTATATGCGTGGTGAAGAGGGTTATTCCCGCTTCTTCGCTTATACCAACCTGTTTATTGCCAGCATGGTGATACTGGTTTTGGCAGATAATATGATGCTGATGTATCTCGGTTGGGAAGGGGTAGGGCTGTGCAGTTATTTGCTGATTGGTTTTTACTATACCAATCCGGCGAATGGTGCCGCGGCAATGAAAGCCTTTGTTGTTACCCGTGTGGGTGATGTTTTCCTGGCTATCGGCATGTTCATTCTGTATGACAATCTGGGAACGTTGAACTTCCGCGAGTTGGCGATTTTAGCTCCACAGCATCTGGAAGCCGGTTCTTCGGTGATGACTTGGGCAACCCTGATGTTGTTGGGGGGAGCCGTAGGTAAATCAGCCCAATTGCCGTTACAAACTTGGTTGGCCGATGCGATGGCTGGTCCAACGCCGGTTTCTGCGCTGATTCATGCTGCAACGATGGTAACCGCTGGGGTTTACTTAGTTGCCCGCAGTCACGGTCTATTCTTGATGGCGCCAGAAATCCTGCAACTGGTTGGCACTGTCGGTGCTGTCACGCTGGTATTGGCTGGTTTTGCTGCGTTAGTGCAAACCGATATTAAGCGTGTATTGGCTTACTCAACCATGAGCCAGATTGGCTACATGTTCCTGGCATTGGGGGTTCAGGCGTGGGATGCGGCAATCTTCCACCTGATGACGCACGCTTTCTTTAAGGCGCTGTTGTTCTTGGCATCGGGTTCCGTCATTCTGGCCTGTCATCACGAGCAGAATATTTTCAAAATGGGAGGATTGCGTAAATCCATTCCATTGGTTTATGTCTGCTTTTTGGTGGGTGGCGCGGCGTTATCAGCGTTGCCAATCGTCACTGCCGGTTTCTACAGTAAAGATGAAATTCTGTGGGGAGCAATGTCACATGGTCATATCAACCTAATGCTGGCGGGTCTGGCGGGTGCATTTATGACTTCCTTGTATACCTTCCGCATGATTTTCATCGTATTCCACGGTGAGGCGAAAACAAAAGCCCATCCTGTTAAAGGTATTACCCATCACCTGCCGTTACTGGTATTGCTGGTGCTTTCCACCTTTGTGGGCGCACTAATTGTGCCACCATTGGCGGGTGTGTTGCCGGGAAGTCATTCAACGGATCACACAGGAAAAATGACCCTGGAAGTGGTTTCTGGTGTGATCGCGGTAGCGGGTATTTTGCTAGCAATGGCACTGTATTTGGGTAAACGTCAGTTAGTGAATGGTGTGGCACAAAGTGCTCCGGGCCGTTTCTTCTCCGTGTGGTGGTTTAATGCCTGGGGCTTTGATGTTCTCTATGACTGGATATTTGTTAAGCCGTTCAAGAACATTACACATTTATTGCGACACGATCCGCTAAATTCACTGATGAATATTCCTGCGGTGTTATCACGCTGGAGTAACAAAGGTCTTAGCCTGAGTGAAAATGGACAGGTCCGTTGGTATGTTGCCTCTATGGGGTTGGGTGCAGTGCTGGTTTTAGCTCTGCTGCTACTGGTTTAATTTAAGGGATACATTGCGCCATGCTATTACCTTGGCTATTACCTTGGCTAATTCTTATGCCTTTCATCGGTGGTCTGTTGAGTTGGCAGGCTGAACGCTTCGGTACCCGTGTACCACGTTGGATCGCGTTAATTTCGATGGGGTTGACTTTGGTGCTCTCTCTGCAACTGTGGTTGCAGGGGGGCTTCACCTTGGCGAATCCGCAAGGGATCCCTCAATGGCAATTAGAATTTCTTATGCCGTGGATCCCGCGTTTTGGTATCAGTATTCACCTGGCTTTGGATGGCTTATCGCTGCTGATGGTGGTGTTGACTGCGCTACTGGGGCTGATGGCTATTCTCTGCTCATGGACGGAAAATCAACCGTATCAGGGCTTCTTCCACTTGAACCTGCTGTGGATCCTGGGTGGTGTGATGGGGGTGTTCCTCGCTATCGACATGTTCCTATTCTTCTTCTTCTGGGAAATGATGTTGGTGCCGATGTACTTCCTGATTGCATTGTGGGGGCACCGAGGCTCAGGCGGTAAAACCCGTATCACCGCAGCGACCAAGTTTTTCATTTACACCCAGGCCAGTGGCTTGGTGATGCTGATTGCGATTCTGGCGCTGGTACTGGTTCACTATAACGGGACAGGTGAGTGGACATTCAGCTATGAAAAACTGCTGAATACACCAATGTCACATACCGTTCAATACTTGCTGATGCTCGGTTTCTTCATTGCGTTTGCTGTGAAAATGCCGGTTGTGCCCTTGCATGGGTGGTTACCTGATGCGCACAGTCAGGCACCAACAGCGGGTTCTGTTGACTTGGCAGGTATTTTGCTGAAAACGGCGGGTTATGGTCTGTTGCGTTTCGCTTTGCCACTGTTCCCGGAAGCTTCTCATGAGTTCACACCGATTGCGATGTGGTTCGGTGTGCTTGGGATCTTCTATGGCGCATGGATGGCATTTAGCCAGACAGATATCAAACGCTTGATTGCTTATACCAGTATCTCTCATATGGGGTTTGTGTTAATCGCGATCTATTCTGGCAGCCAGCTTGCTTACCAAGGGGCAATTATTCAGATGATTGCTCATGGTCTGTCAGCCGCAGGTCTGTTTATTCTCTGTGGGCAGCTTTATGAGCGCTTACATACCCGTGATATGAATCTTATGGGTGGTTTGTGGAAACGTGTGCAGTTCCTGCCTGCGTTATCGCTCTCTTTTGCTGTGGCGACACTGGGGATGCCGGGGACCGGTAACTTCGTCGGTGAATTTATGATCCTGTTTGGTAGTTTTAGTGAATTTCCGTTAATTATAACGATTTCTGTGTTTGGTCTGGTCTTCGCGTCTGTCTATGCCCTGTATATGATGCAGCGTGCTTACTATGGTGAGTCAAAATCAGATGAACCACTAAGACGAATGGATATGCGAGAAGTATCCATTGTAATGGTGCTGTTGATATTACTGGTGGTGATGGGTTTCTACCCACAACCTATCCTTGATACTTCAGCGGCAGCGATGGATAACATCCAGACCTGGTATTCAGCTTCAATTTCAACTACAAGGCCGTAATTCGCCATGACAATAACTCCTCAACAACTGATCGCGCTGTTACCGCTGTTGATCGTCGGATTGACGGTAGTAGTTGTGATGCTGTCCATTGCGTGGCGACGCGATCATTTTATTAATACCACTCTGACCGTGATAGGTTTGAATCTGGCTCTGCTGTCTCTCTATTTTGTCGGACAGCAAGAAGCGATGGATGTCACTCCACTGGTTCATGTGGATCGCTATGCTATGCTCTATATCGGTCTCGTGCTGGTTGCAAGCCTGGCAACTACGACGTTCGCCTATTCCTGGCTAGAAAATTATCCAGATAACAAAGAAGAGTTTTATTTACTGGTGCTGATTGCGACAGTGGGCGGGATTCTTCTGGCTTGTGCAAACCACTTGGCATCATTGTTTATCGGTATTGAGTTATTAACTTTGCCGCTGTTTGGTTTGATTGGTTATGCATATCGTCAGAAACGCTCTCTGGAAGCGGCTATCAAGTATATGCTGCTGTCTGCGGCAGCCTCTTCTTTCATGCTGTTTGGTATAGCGTTGTTATATGCGGAATCAGGCGATCTCTCTTTTGCCGCATTGGGGCATCGTTTGTCTGACAGCTATATCTATCAACCTTTGATACTGTCAGGCTTGGGTATGCTGGTTGTTGGCCTTGGCTTCAAATTATCATTGGTCCCTTTCCATCTCTGGACACCGGATGTTTATCAGGGAGCGCCCGCGCCGGTCTCTACCTTCTTGGCAACAGCCAGTAAGATAGCGATTTTCGCAGTAGTGATACGTCTATTCGTTGAAGCGCCGATGGCGGACAGTGAAGCATTGCGTACGGTATTAACCGTTATTGCGATTGCTTCTATGCTGTTTGGTAACTTGATGGCGCTGACCCAGACAAATATCAAACGTCTGCTTGGTTACTCTTCTATTGCTCACTTGGGTTATCTGCTGGTGGCGCTGGTGGCGGTACAGAATCACCAGCTTTCAGAAGAAACGGTCGGTATCTATCTGGCAGGTTATCTGTTTAGCAGTATCGGTGCATTTGGCGTTGTTAGCCTCATGTCCAGCCCATATAAAGGGCCGGATGCAGATTCCCTCTACTCATACCGTGGCCTGTTTTGGCATAAACCTATCCTGTCTGCGGTGATGACAGTGATGATGTTGTCACTGGCGGGGATTCCAATGACGTTTGGCTTTATTGGTAAGTTCTACGTCATTGTCTTAGGTGTGCAAGCGGAGCTGTGGTGGTTGACGGGTGCTGTGGTTGTGGGTAGTGCTATTGGCCTGTATTACTATCTACGGGTCATGGTCAGTTTGTACTTGCCTGCGCCGAAAGCGCTTAATCGTGACACACCAAGGAACTGGGCATCGACTGCCGGCGGGATGGTTGTTCTGATTTCCGCATTATTGGTATTAGCGCTAGGTATCTGGCCTCAACCTTTGATTGATGTGATACAGCAAGCGAAAATTATTCTCTAAATAGCCAGTCGGTTGTTACGAATTATTTGGAATATAAAAACCCGGTAAGATTATTCTTACCGGGTTATTGCAACTCATTGATAATACTCTTTTCCCCCTGAGTTTTACTTCATACGACTTCTATTCACTTAGCGTACTTAATAACTTGTATTGCCTGATAAAGGTCAAGGGGCAAGTTATATTTATTTCAGTAGAAGCCCACTGTACTGCGACTCCAGATTATCGAGGTAATCTAACTGATCGTGTATGAGTTTAGTCAGGTTTTTCTGATTGGTTCGATCCTCTATTGTTTCCTGTAGTTGGTCGGCAAAGATGCTCCATACTTGTTCCAGTTTAGTTGCCTGGAGTAATAGGGTAGTTCGTTCTTTGTCGATTTGATGCACATCATTTATCCCGGCAATCCGTTGTACCACGTCTTTTAGCTGGGTTTTTAAATCGTCGCAATCCTCGGTTAATTGTGCGATTTGTTTATCCAATTTGATTCTGGCATCAGCTAGTTCAATATACTTGAGCCCAGTGGAGATATTGCTCAGAATCTTTTTAGCGATTTCAACTCCTTGTTTGATCGCCTGTTTGATCAGTTCTTTTTTAGGGCTATCCAGATTCAGTTTGTCCAGTTCACTGGTATTGGGAATATAGTCCTTAAACATATCGGCAAGATTATATTGACGGATGATATTTTGGCTTTCGATGAGCTTATCGCGATCTGGGATTAGCTTGGCCTTATTTTGCTCTTTCTGCGTGATATCAGCCTGCAATTCTTCTTTTCTTTCCTGTTCTTCTTTCAGGCGCTCTTCCAGACGTTCTAAAATAACAACATTACGAACATTGGCAATTTTGCTGGCCATTATGTTAGCTTCGTTGTGTAAGTTGGAAATGACATTTTTGACATCTTTATCCAGACTGCTGATCTGTTCTGAACGTGCTTCCAACAGGGTATCTCGTGTCTCGTCATCCAATTCTGGATTTTCCAGAGCAGTATCAATTTCGATGATGGTCTGGAAATAGTCTTGAGGTGGGAGTTGCCTTAGGACAGTTTGTAGTAGAGGTACAGCGGCGCGAGCGGCTTCGTCGATATCACGACTGTATAAGCTTATCCGCAGAGTTTTTTCTTGGATGATTTCAATGCCTGATTTTTGCTGGTGCGTTAAACGCCAGATGTTTTTCACCGCTTGACTCAAAGTTTTTACACTAATTTCTGGATAAGTGATAGTTTTCTGCGGGAAAGTAATGACTTCAGTCATTTTAAGACTCCTTTTTTTTATAGTCCTATGTAATACGGGGAACGATTAGTTATAGCGATGTTTGTATTCTTTCAACGCTTCATCGAAAACCTTGACTAATTGTTTAGCGGAACCTTCCACCTCTTTCCAAGGGTTTATGACTTGCTGGAATTTAGTTATAAAAGAGGTCAGGTTCAGTGCGTCGTTAATTTGAGTGAATTTATCTTTAGAAGCATTGATCTGGGTCAGCATGGATTGCCACATGTAATCCAAATGATTCAGAGCCACTTCTGCATCCAGCAAACGGGTATCAATGTCGCTAAAATCAAGGGCTAATCCAGTAATAGATTTTTGTAATGCGCGTTTACCTCTGATGCTCTCTTCCAGGCTGCGCACTTCTTCGATCAGCATGTTTTTCCGTTTTCGCACTTCCTCTGCCTTGGAACCAAAAATGCCGCCAGTAATAGCGAGGCCGATCAGTCCCCCTGCGATACCAGAGAAAGCTAAGCCTACGAATTTATCGTAGTCTTTCTTGAGTTGGATAATTTCTTCTTTTTTCTCAATGATTTTATCGTCCAGATCTCCGATGCTGACCGACATCTTATTGTCTTTCATCAGCTTTCGCTTATTTTCGACTTGTGGTTGTAAACCTAGAGCAATGCTGCCGTTTGACAATCTGCCGCCAATCAGCTTTAGCTTGAAATCGGATACTTTGGTTTTGACCTTTTCAGTTTTCTCACGCTGTTTTCTAATATCACTTTTCATGGTGTCAAGGATTTCCTCTAGAACAGATGATACTTCTCTGTCTTCGTGGGTGTAGGTGATCTCGGCGAGTTGTCGATCCGATATTTCTCCTAATCTCCTTTTTATGCGTGTGATAATTGGCATTTCATTAATGATGCTAATGATGTTTTCACCCGTTTCGGTGATTTGTGTGCCAATAACTTCCAGGTCTATGCTCTGTTGCAGAATATCGTTTTCCACATCGCTCCAGCTAAACGAGTGAGTGCGAATTTCTTCAAACAACGTGTGAATATCTTCGGGTTCTAATCCGGCGATATCGATCTTTTGGTAACCCAAGTAGCTCTTCACTTCCTCAAGATTAAAAGGGAGTGATAGCCCTTTTTTAACATACAGTTTGATATTAATCAGATCTTCTTTGGTAAATATTCCTCCGGGGCGTGCAACACCTTCTTGTTTACCAGTCAGTAATTGCAAGGTAGCCGAGGGAATATCTGTTTCGTTCAGTGTCTTTTCCGCTGGAAGTTGAGCTAATAACATATATTTCTCCATTATTGGTTCTTGCTTTATTGAAAAATTATTAAATACATCAAGGCACAACCGAACGTCATAATACTCATGTTGTTAAATTAACGTTGTGTTTTTTATTGAATAATCTGAATTAAAAATACATGTATTTGCATGATTAATTGTTGTAAAAATAGTTTAATTCATGAGTTTTATTAAATAATTGTCTATATTTATATCGATCTTAAGCGAAATTATTTATGATTTTTTTATATCTAATATATGAAATTAAATAGTATGAATTTTTATTATTTTAGTAATTAAATGTAAAAGCAATTTTTTGTTTTTCTTGTTTATATGGTTTTAAATTTCATTTTTTAATTGATGTTAAGATGGTAAATATAAAATATTTTCAATGTTATTTTTATTAAATGTATTTTAAAACAATTAGTTATGTTGGATTGGTGATGTGGCGATTATATGATTTCTATATTATTAATTTAAAAGATAGGTAATATGTTTTTTTTATAAAGAATAAATTAGATGTTTTTTGTTTTGTCATTTATGGTATGTTTAAAAAATAGATGTAATAGCATCCTATTTTCCTTATGTCATTGAATAAATTTTTTGTTATTTTTAGATCTCTATTTTAATTAAAGTATTAATTGTTCATATGATGGTTAAAATTAACAAATAAGAAGGATGTTTTTATAATTATATTTAGCTATTGTGAAAGTAATATTTGTGTTTTATAGAGCGATTTTTTTAGAAGAATAAATATTTATACCTAATAGATTTCGAGTTGCAGTGAGGCGGCAAGTGAACGAATCCCCAGGAGCATAGATAACTATGTGACTGGGGTGAGTGAAAGCAGCCAACAAAGCAGCAGCTTGAAAGATGAAGGGTATATTCCGTTGTTTATAATAACGGTATTTATTTAGTAAATTTTTCGTAGTAATTAAAAGAGTTATTTTTTTATAAATTGCATCGTGAAAATTGATCATGTTAATAAACTTAGTATTCGTTATCTGAAGGATAAAGCTTCTGATTTAGCCTGTTTCAGTAATGGAGAGCATGCCGCTAACGGAATCGAACAAGCATAACTACATAAATAATCAGGGCTTTAATTATTATTAATGCCCCGTATAATCTTACTTTTTATCATGTCTTTTGGGGCAGAAGTGGTGAATCAAATTGCTAATGTTGTCGCTGATATATGCAAAACACTGAATAATGAACAAGTTAGCGAAGTTGGTATCCAACAGATTTCATTTCCTTTGCCAGCAGGTTGCAGCACTTACTGGCTGGAATGGCTGGCAGCGCAGTCTCATTATCCGCAGTTCTATTGGCATCACAGAGAGGGCCATGAAGAAGTCGCTGCTTGTGGGCAAATTCATCTTTTCAGTGATATCGCTTTAGCCGAAAATTTTTTGCAGAGAAACAGTCAGTTTCCACAGATGCGGATCTGGGGGCTGAATGCCTGGGATCGGATTCAACCAGCCCGTATTACGCAATCCGAAGCAGGGGAAACCGGTTATCTGTTTTTGCCCCGCATCGAATTACGTCGCTACCGTGACGAAAGCTGGTTGTATTTGAATATAGCTGGCCGACAGGATATGAGAAATGCACAGGAATTTCTGCGACAGTTAGTTCCGCACCAGGAATTCTCTGCGTTACAGGCGGTGGTAGTGAACGCGGAGAATATGCCGGAACGCGCCCGGTGGTGTGATTTGATTGAGCAGGCTTTGGACACTATCACCCATCGTAAGATGGAGAAAGTCGTGATGGCGCGTAAGACGCAACTAGAATTGAGTGAATCTTTAGCGGCTGCACAGTTTATGGCAGCGAGTCGCCAGATAAATCACCGTTGTTATCATTTTATGTTGGCTTTTAATCAGCATGAGGCATTTTTGGCGTCTTCGCCAGAACGGCTTTACCACCGTAAGCAGACTCAGCTTTATACAGAAGCGCTGGCGGGGACGGTTACCAATTCAGATGATGTTCAGCAAGCTGAAAAATTGGGGCAATGGTTGCTAGGTGATAAAAAAAATCAGCATGAAAACTTGCTCGTTGTTGATGATATTTGCCAGCGTCTTCAAGGCGCTGTAGTTTCTGTCGATGTGGCTCCGCCAGATGTGATCCGTTTGCGAAAGGTTCAGCATTTACGCCGCCGAATTCAGGGAAAACTAATGAGTGCCAGTGATAGTGATTGCTTGCATCGTTTACAACCAACGGCCGCTGTTGCTGGATTACCTCGTGAAGCGGCGCGTGATTTTATTCGTGATAGCGAGCTATTCAATCGTGATTGGTATGCAGGTTCCGCAGGATACCTTTCCTGTGAACAGAGTGAGTTTGCGGTTTCGCTACGTTGCGCACAAATTAACAACAATTTACTTTCACTGTATGCCGGAGCGGGGATTGTGATGGGTTCTGATCCACAGCAAGAGTGGATAGAGATAGAAAATAAAGCTGCTGGGCTGCGTACTTTACTGAAAGGTGAAGAGTTATAATTAATGAAAACAATCTCCGATTAAGTGGTAATTCATTGAACTAGGATAAAGAAATAATTATTTGTGCCGTTAGGCTAATAGCCAGCTTTTATAGAAATTCTTTGAGTAAAATATGTCAAACAGCGCATTTAACCGCCGCTGGGCGGAACTTTTATTGGAAGCACTTACTCGCCACGGATTACGTCATGTTTGCATTGCGCCCGGTTCACGCTCCACGCCTTTGACAATAGCTGCCGCAGCAAATGACAAACTGATTTGTCATACCCATTTTGATGAACGTGGATTAGGGCATCTGGCACTGGGATTATCCAAAGCAAGCAGAGAACCGGTTGCCGTTATCGTGACTTCTGGAACCGCAGTGGCAAATCTCTATCCTTCATTAATTGAAGCCAGTTTAACGGGTGAACGAGTGGTTTTCCTTACGGCTGATCGGCCGCCAGAATTGATGGATTGTGGTGCGAATCAAGCTATCCGTCAAAATGGTATTTTTGCTTCTCATCCATGCCAAACAATTTCTTTGCCAAGACCGACCGTAGATATACCGGCAAGCTGGCTGGTTTCTGTCATAGATCATAGTATGGCGAATTTGCGGCATGGGGCCTTGCATATTAATTGCCCATTTGCCGAACCATTATATGGTAATGAAGAGCCTGCTTATGATGAGTGGCAGCAGCAATTAGGCGATTGGTGGAAAAGTAAAACACCTTGGTTGAGCCAGCCAGTAGCTAATGTTGTGGCAGAAGTACAAGATTGGGACTGTTGGCAACAGAAAAAAGGCGTTGTATTGGCTGGTCGAATGAGTGCCGAAGAGGGGGTTAATGTTGCTAAATGGGCAAAGGCATTGGGCTGGCCGCTGATTGGCAATGTGCTTTCACAAACTGGGCAGCCATTGCCTTGTGCCGATTTATGGTTGGATAATCCTCATGTGCAGGAGATTTTAGCGCCAGCGCAATTGGTAGTGCAGTTTGGTTCCAGCCTGATAGGGAAACGCTTGTTACAGTGGCAGGCGAAATGCCAGCCGGAGGAGTTTTGGATTATTGATCCGATACCCGGCCGGCTTGATCCTGCTAATCATCGTGGCAAAAAATTGACCTGTGATATTGCTGACTGGTTACTGGCTCATCCCGCACAGTCGCGTATGCCGTGGGCACAATCGCATACACCGTGGGCAGAAGAGCTCATAGTCTGGTCAGAAAAAGCAGTTAACTGCGTCAGAACTAAATTAGCCGGGAAATTCGGTGAAGCAACTGTGGCCTATCGATTGAGTGAATTACTGCCTGAACGCGGGCAGTTGTTTGTCGGTAACAGCTTGATTATTCGTTTGATAGATGCACTGGGGCAATTACCGGCGGGATATCCGGTTTACAGTAACCGGGGTGCTAGCGGCATTGATGGGTTAATTTCCACTGCGGCAGGTGTGCAACGGGCAACGGCAAAGCCCACTTTGGCGGTTATCGGTGATTTATCGGCGCTTTATGATCTCAATAGCTTGGCTCTGTTGCGTCATCCTTCCGCTCCAATAGTATTAATTGTGGTAAATAATAACGGTGGGCAGATTTTCTCTTTGCTACCAACCCCGGAAGAAGCAAGGCAGCGTTTTTACTGTATGCCTCAATACGTTAATTTTGATCATGCTGCGGCAATGTTTGGCTTGAAATATGTCAGCCCACAAAATTGGATGGCGTTGCAACAAGGTATTGAGCAGGCATGGCAACAAAATGAAACCACGCTGATTGAGCTAAAAGTGCCGGATAGAGAAGGGGCTGATTGTTTGCAACAACTGTTAAAACAGGTGGCGATGTTGTGAGTCTCGCTTGTCGTAAGTTCAACGGTCACAATGACCGCCCGTGGTTGGTTTGGTTGCATGGATTATTGGGCTATGGTGATGAATGGTTGCCATTAGTGAATCTGTGTGCTCAACATCCTTCATTGGTCGTTGATCTACCCGGTCACGGTGATTCCTCAAGGGTGCGGATAAACGATTTTACAGAGATGAGCCGTCTTTTATCTGAAACGTTAAGAGAACAGCAAATTGATCAATATTGGTTGATTGGTTACTCCCTGGGTGGACGCATTGCTATGTATCATGCCTGTTATGGTGATATCCAGGGATTATGCGGATTGCTGGTTGAAGGCGGAAATCCTGGATTATTTTCCCAACAGGAGCGGAATGATCGTCTTGATCACGATAGAAATTGGGCCAGACGTTTTCGTTCTCAGTCGATGGAACAGGTTTTATCTGATTGGTATCAGCAGCCCATTTTTTCTGATCTATTACCTGAACAGCGTCAACAACTGATCAAAATACGCCGCCATAATAATGGTGATAGTGTGGCTGATATGCTGGAAAATACCTCACTTGGACATCAACCTTGGTTGGTGCCTGTATTGCAACAACTGACGTTGCCTTTTGCTTATCTATGCGGCGAAAATGACAAAAAATTCGGACAATTAGCAAAACGTTGCGCTTTGCCGCTGCAAACTATTCCACATGCTGGGCATAATGCTCACCGAGCGAACACGGCGACGTTTGCTACGGCAGTAAACCATTTTTTATCACTCTTTAATGTATAGGAATACGAATATGATTTATCCGAGTGAAGAAGAACTTTATGCCCCAATTGTATGGCAGGACTGCTCCGAAGGATTTGAAGATATTCTTTATCACAGATCCACCGATGGTATGGCTAAAATCACCATCAATCGCCCACAAGTACGTAACGCATTCCGGCCATTGACGGTTAAAGAGATGATGCAGGCGTTGGATGATGCCCGTTATGATGACACTATCGGGGTGATTATCCTGACGGGTATGGGTGAAAAAGCTTTTTGTGCTGGTGGTGATCAGAAAATCCGGGGTGATTATGGTGGTTATAAAGATGCCAACGACATGCATCACCTGAATGTATTGGATTTCCAGCGCCAGATTCGCACTTGTCCAAAACCCGTCGTTGCCATGGTTGCTGGATATGCGATTGGTGGTGGTCATGTACTTCATTTGGTGTGTGACCTGACCATTGCTGCTGATAACGCTATTTTTGGTCAGACCGGGCCTAAAGTGGGCTCTTTTGACGGCGGTTGGGGGGCATCTTACATGGCACGGATTGTTGGTCAGAAAAAAGCCCGTGAAATCTGGTTCCTGTGTCGTCAGTATGATGCTAAACAAGCGTTGGAGATGGGGCTGGTTAACACTGTTGTGCCTTATGCGGATCTGGAAAAAGAGACCGTTCGCTGGTGTCGTGAAATGCTGAAAAATAGCCCAATGGCTCTGCGCTGCCTGAAAGCCGCGCTAAATGCTGATTGTGATGGTCAGTCTGGATTGCAGGAGCTGGCAGGTAACGCCACCATGCTTTTCTATATGACAGAAGAAGGTCAGGAGGGACGTAATGCATTCGTTGAGAAACGCCACCCTGATTTCAGTAAATTCAAACGTAACCCATAATGCGTACTGCAATTTTATACCGGTTCAGATTGCCAATGGAGGCAGGTGTTATCCTGCGGTATCAGCGGCTTAAAACTCGTAATGGGTTTTTGGTTCACTTACAGGAAAATGGTCAACAGGGATGGGGTGAAATTGCACCATTGCCGGAATTCAGCAAAGAAACCGTTGAACAGGCAGGTGAAGCCGCGGTGGCATGGCTTAAACAGTGGCACCTTGGTGCTGAACCTGATGAAAGTGAATTACCTTCTGTCGCATTCGGGCTTAGCTGCGCATTAGCTGAATTACAGGGTAAATTACCGGAAGACGCTGATTACCGGAAAGCGCCATTGTGTAATGGTGATCCTGATGAACTGATTGTTCGTCTCAGTGACATGAGTGGACAAAAAGTTGCCAAAGTGAAAATCGGGCTGTATGAAGCTGTACGTGATGGCATGGTAGTGAATGTTTTACTGGAAGCGGTACCGGATTTATCTTTGCGGCTGGATGCTAACCGTAGTTGGAGCCGAGCTAAAGCGGACAGCTTCGCTAAGTATGTCAATCCAGATTACCGCAACCGAATTGCCTTTTTGGAAGAACCTTGTCAAACCCCGGAACAATCGCTCGCTTTTGCCCGTGATACAGGGATTGCCATTGCATGGGATGAAAGCGTCCGTGATGAGGGGTTTAACATAGAGGCACAAGCAGGGGTGGCTGCTATTGTGATCAAGCCCACTCTGATAGGAAGCCTTGCCCGTTGCTGTCAGTTGATTTCAGCCGCGCACAATGCTGGATTGGAGGCTGTGATCAGCTCCAGTATTGAAACCAGCTTCGGTCTGACTCAACTTGCCCGCATTGCTCATTGGCTGACGCCAGCGACTATTCCTGGGTTGGATACGCTGGAATTGATTCAGTCTCAGTTAGTGCGCCGTTGGCCGGGTAGCACGGTGCCAGTAACAGGATTGGACGAGTTAGAAATCGCATGGTGCAGTTAAATTCATTTACCCAGTGGCCGTGGCGCTACTGGGCATTGCTTAGTCCTGAAAATATTGCTGTCAAGTTGCATGATCGCGCCCTAACCTGGCATCAGTTAGTTATCTCTTTGGATACGATAGCAGCCAATTTTCGCCAACAGGGGGTAGTTGAAGGCAGTGGTGTAATGCTGCGAGGGAAGAACAGTGAAGAGATGTTGTTTTGCTATCTTGCAGCCCTACAGTGTGGTGCGCGGGTATTGCCATTGAATCCTCAACTGCCTGAAATGCTCTTGGCTAAATTACTGCCACATTTGAATATCGATTTTGTGGCTGATTTTTGTGGTGACAACTTGCCTGTGATGGATGCCAAATCTCTCGATTGGAAAAGTGAACCGCTAAATGCTGATGATAATTCAGTAGTATGGGATGCGATGCGCCCGGCCAGTATGATACTGACCTCCGGCTCTTCCGGATTGCCTAAAGCGGCTGTTCACTCAATTCATGCTCATCTTGCCAGTGCGCAAGATGTCCTTTCAATAATCAATTTTCAGCAGCAAGATAGCTGGCTGCTCTCATTGCCGTTGTTTCATGTATCGGGTCAGGGGATTATTTGGCGCTGGCTAATTAAAGGGGCTTGTTTGGTACTCAGAAATACCCATCTGTTAGATCACGCTTTGGCAGATTGTACCCATGCGTCATTGGTTCCAACTCAGCTTTGGCGGTTACTGGAACAGTCACAAAATCAGACACTGAATTTGAAACAAGTGCTTTTGGGTGGAGCAATGATCCCTATTGAATTAACTCAAAGGGCGGAGCAGCAAGGCATTTGCTGTTGGTGTAGTTATGGTTTGACCGAACTGGCTTCAACAGTATGCATTAAACGGGCAGACGATCTTCCCGGTGTCGGCAATCCCCTACCGGGCAAAGAAATTCGGCTGATCAATGAGGAAATTCAGATTCGTTCTGGCAGCCTTGCCAATGGATATTGGCTGGATGGAAAATTACAACCATTAGCTGATCGTGATGGCTGGTTTCATACTCGTGATCGAGGAGTGATACAAAATGGTGAGTTGCAGATACTTGGCCGGATGGATAATCAATTTTTCAGCGGTGGAGAAGGGATTCAGCCGGAAGATATTGAACGGGTGATTAACACCTATCCACAGGTCGCACAAAACTTTATTGTTCCCGTACCCGACCCTGAATTTGGTTATCGTCCTGTCGCGGTCATAGATAGTAATTCATCTGAGGTCATTGATATATTACCTGAATGGTTGATTGGTAAACTGGCTGCTTTTCAGCGCCCAGTCGCTTACTATCTGTTACCTCAAAAGCTTAAAAATAGCGGCATTAAAATTTCCCGTCAGCAGATCAAAAAATGGGTGTTGGATTTACCCGGTTGTTCTTGAGCTATTTTGATTTGCTATCAATAGGTTGAATTTCGTACTGCCCATTATTTATTGTGTAATAATGGGCAGAGAGGGTTAAAAGACGGTGTTGTTAGACATTAGCCTTTGATTTTTTTCAGCGCGTTTTCAACACCAGCACCATATTCTGGGTGAACTTTTCTAAATAGCTCAACCTGACGGCGTTGAGTATCTTCATGTGCTTGTGACAGTTCACTAGCGATACGGTCAAACATACGCTGATGCTCTTTACTGCTGATTAAGTTATACAGTGCGCGAGGCTGACTGAAATAATCTTCATCTTGACGATGGTTCCAGTGATCGGCATCTCCTTCTAAAGACAATGATGGGTGTTTGAATTCAGGTTGTTCCTGGAACAATCCTGCATTGTTTGGTTCATAAGTCACTGTGTTTCCGCTGTTACCATCGACACGCATTGCCCCATCGCGGTGGTAATTATGGAACGGACAACGAGGTGTATTGACCGGAATTTGATGGTGGTTAACACCAAGACGGTAACGTTGAGCATCACCATAAGAGAACAGACGGCCTTGTAACATCTTATCAGGGGAGAAACTGACACCTGGTACGACATTAGCGGGGTTGAAAGCAGCCTGTTCAACGTCTGCAAAATAGTTATCAGGGTTACGGTTTAGCTCGAAATAACCGACATCAATCATCGGATAGTCGCCGTGAGGCCATACTTTGGTCAAATCAAATGGGTTGTACGGTAACAGATTAGCTTCTTTCTCTGGCATAATTTGAACTTTTAATTTCCAGCGTGGATAATCGCCTTGTTCAATTGCTGTAAACAAGTCACGCTGAGAACTTTCACGATCTTTACCCACCAGCGCTTCTGCCTCTTCGTCCATCAGGCTTTTAATGCCTTGCTGACAACGGAAATGGAATTTCACCCAGAAACGTTCATTATCTGCGTTGATAAAGCTGAAAGCATGGCTACCAAAACCGTGCATATGACGGAAAGATTTAGGTACACCACGGTCACTGAAATCAATGGTTAATTGGTGCAGTGATTCAGGTTGATGAGAGAAAAAATCCCATTTATAGGCAGGATTACGTAAATTAGTGTGGGGATCGCGTTTAACAACATGGTTAAGATCTGGGAACTTCAATGGATCACGGAGATAGAATATCGGGGTGTTGTTACCGACTAAATCCCAGTTACCTTCTTCAGTGTAGAACTTAAGCGCAAAACCACGAATATCACGTTCAGCATCTGCTGCGCCGCGCTCACCGGCGACGGTTGAGAAACGGGCAAACATCTCGGTTTTTTTGCCTATTTCAGAAAAAATCTTAGCGCTGGTGTACTTGGTAATATCATGAGTAACGACAAAGACTCCATGAGCGCCAGAACCTTTGGCATGCATACGACGCTCTGGGATCACTTCACGATCAAAATGGGCTAGCTTTTCTAAGAACCAAACATCTTGTAACAACATAGGACCACGTTGACCCGCAGTCATGACATTATTGTTGTCAACGACAGGGGCGCCAGCATTCGTTGTAAGTCCTCTCTTTTTCATCACACTTCTCCTGTTTTACATGAAAAAAAACAGCGGAATCGCTGATTAAGAAAAATGTTCCGGTCAAATGGTGAAATGCAAAATTTATGCTTTTTTATAATTTATTTATTATTTTATTTTTTACTATTTAATATAAAATTATTTATATGGTTAATTATTAAGTCAATGAAATGAAGAATTCACACATATTTAGTAAGTATAGATGATTCCTTTCTTTTTGTTGTCAATCGGTTTAATTGTATTTAAGTAAGATGTTTAACATTAAGTAAATAAAGAGGAAATATAATGAAGCTTTATCTTGCTGCGGTAGCAACCAGTTTATTGTTCGTTGCTGAGTCAGCGAATGCCATTTCTGTGAATGTCCAGGCTGGCCGCCATTTCACCAATACTTATGCGGCAATTGGTGATAACAGTGCCGGGTTATCTTTTAATGGCAACTGGGCACGCAGTGATCATAATGGGCAATTGGGAAGTTTGGGAACGGCATTCAGTCTGCCTATCGGTCCATTGACTGCCAGCATTGGCGGTAAGGTTCTCTATTTATCCCCTAAAGATGGGAAAGATGGTAAGGCATTAGCCACGGGTGTGGGGTTGAGTTGGGCTGTTATGCCCTCTTTATCTCTGTACGGTGAAGCTTACGGTGCGCCATCCAGATTAACTTCGGGTATTGATTCTTATGTTGAGGCTGCTGGTGGCTTACGTTTTACCGTATTTAAACCGCTGACGGTGGATGCAGGTTATCGGATCATGAATATGAGAGGAAAAGAGGGGCAAAGGGATAACAAATTGGCTGATGGATTTTATATCGGTGCCGGTTTGAATTTCTAATTTACTTTTTGCATGCCGTCCGCACCATTTCTGATGCGGACCGTTTCAACTTTTAATTAACCCACTTTTGGTAGTAAACCACTGACAATACCAATCTGGATGGCAATCACAGCAATCCCACAAAGAAATATCAGAATCAACGTGGGTTTTCCGCCTTTTACCCGATAGGCTCTTTGCTCAATTTGACGGCTACGCCATGCCAGCATGGAAGGCAGTAACAGTGCGAGAATGGACAGTGCTACTGCGGCGAAAGTTAGCGCCATGACGAAGTTTGGATAGTACAAAGCGCAAAGTAGTGGTGGAATAAAAGTAATGATGCCGGTTTGCAGGCGGCCTGTCGCGTTGTTACGGCGTTTGAACAGATCTGCCATATAGTCAAACAAACCTAAGGAGACCCCAAGAAACGAGGTTGCCAGTGCCAAATCAGCAAACAGGCGGACAGCAAGCTCTACACGAGGCGTTGCGACAACTTCTCTCACGGCTTTTAACAGCCCATTCAGTCCTGATTGCTCCGCTAAGATCCCGACAAAAGTATGAGAAGAGATGGCGCCCAGAGTGGCTAATTGCCATAAGATATAGGCAATCAGTGGGATTGCACTGCCGATAACAAATATTTTGCGTAACTTGCGGGTATCGCCCCCCATATAATTCACGATACTTGGCACACTGCCGTGAAAACCAAAAGAGGTGAATACCACGGGAATAGCCGATAATACCAAACCTTGTTCCAAAGGCATTGACATCAGGTTAGTGCTTTTGATGTGGGGCATCATGACGGTCAGCATAATAACCAGAAAGATGATTTTTGCCGTAAATAGCAGGCGGTTAATCATATCGACAGATTGAGTACCGATAGTGACAACACAGCCAGCGACAAGGGTGAAAATCAGTACGCCAAATGAGACAGGAATAGGCTTATCTAGCCATGAAGAGAGGCTGCCTGACAGCAACTCACCGGCACCGCTGATATAAGCGGTGGTCAGGGCATACATCAGGAATAACATACTGAAACCGGTAAGCCATTGACCACCACGTCCCAGATAACGTTTTGCCACTGTTCCCAGACCTGTATCGGCCGGGCTGTATTGATAAACTTCCACCAGCAACAAAGCGGTATAGCTCATCAAAACCCAAAGAGCGACTAACATCACAAAGGTTGTTCCAAAACCAACACCGGCCGCTGCCAGCGGCATAGCCAGCATTCCTGCGCCAATTGTCGTGCCCGCTATGATAAAAATACTGCCAAGAGTACGATTCTTCACGCTTTCCCCTAGTTTCTGAACTGATTGAAATCGTTATAGAAAGGCAGGCTAAAGGATTAATTTATTTATGTCAAACTACAGTTACACTAAGTGTAAACAAATAATTACAATTGCATTTTTGCGTTATTCTAAATTATGTATTTCATTAAATGTAAAAAGTTACTTATTCCATTAAGTATTTAAAAAGTAAGATTTTACTCACACTTAAGTGAGATATGCTTTTATTTTCATCTGAGTTTCCAGTTAAACTAAGACATTATTCATTCTTTTAACAATTAAACGTATTGTGAAATAAAAATTATCAATGGAAAGAATATCTGTTTGTCTTAGGAAACTAGTTGTATCCGTTCTATTCGCTATATCAGGGCAAGCTTATGCTTCATCGTTTATTAGCCCAGCGGATCAAGAGGTTATCACTCAACAACAAAAAGCGTTATTGCAGCAGGCTCAGCAGCAACGGGAGGCGTTACGTAACAACATCACTTTATCTCCAGATTTAGAGTCTGAAACTGATGGCGCTCGATCTGTTTGTCATACCGTTCACCATATTCAATTTGAAGGCACTGAGAGCCTTTCCCAGTCAGCGCGGGAAATGCTAATACAGCCTTATTTATCCCGTTGCTTAACCTTGCCAGATATTAATGAACTGGTGCGTAAAGTATCGAATGCCTATATCGAGCGAGGTTATGTCACTTCTCGTGCTGGACTCAGAGCACAGGATTTATCCACTGGTATGCTCGTTATTACCGTGAGTGAAGGAAAAGTTGAATCAATCACACTTGATGGTGAGACATCACTTTCATTGAAAATGGTCTTTCCGGGGATGATTGGTAACATACTGAATCTTCGGGATATTGAACAAGGGATGGAACAACTGAACCGGCTTCCTTCCCAACAGATAACCATTGATATTCAGCCGGGAAAACAGCCTGGTTATTCTGCGGTTATCTTAAAACGAATATCGACTCGTTTACCGGTTGGTGCCAGTTTAGGGGTAGATAATAGTGGTCAAAAAAGTACTGGTACCGGGCAAATCAACGCCAGTGTGAATGTAGATAACCTATTACATCTTGCTGACCAATGGTCATTGTCTGCCAGCCGCAACAGCGATTTCCGTAATAACCATCATAGTCGAAGCTTCTCTTCCAATGTGACAATTCCTTATGGTGACTGGTTGTTCAGCTATCAATATGCGTGGAACGATTCTTTTCAGAACATTCCGATCGGCTTACAAACTTATCACTATGAAGGGGATAGCCAGACTCACCGGCTAACAGTAAACCGGACATTATATCGTGATGGTGAGCAGAAACTGACTCTGAATGCAGGAATAACACATCGTCAGACGACTAATTTGTTCGCAGGAAAGAAATTATCCATCAGCAGCCCGATATTAAGTGTTGCCAATCTTGGTCTTAATTACAGTTCGGTACTGGCGGGTGGCTATATCACTTTCAATCCTGCATTGAGTTATGGCTTACCCGTGTTAGGTGCAACAAAAGATGACCCGCATTTCCCGGATGCTCCACGTAGCCAATTCCGCAAATTCAATCTGAGTGCTAGCTATTTTATCCCGGTCACGGACTCCGTTTATTATCTCTCATCTATTTACGGTCAAACCACATCACACAACCTTTATGCCAGCGAACGCCTTTCATTGGGTGGACAATATTCTGTTCGGGGATTTAAAGAGCAATACCTGACTGGCAATCGCGGTGGGTATTGGCGTAATGAGCTGAACTGGCAGGTCGCAGCTCTTCCTGTAGGCGAACTTACCTTAACGGGGGCACTGGATACTGGTTGGTTACAGGGAAAAACTGGGCAAATCGATGGCGATAAAATCTATGGCGGTAATGTTACTGGCACTGCGCTTGGCGTCTCACTGACCAATCGCAGGTTTAATCAGACTATGACTTTAGGAACACCATTGACTCATCCTGATCATCTGAAACCAGATAACTGGGTGGTTTACTGGTCTGCATCACTGATTTTTTAGCGATGTAATACAGGGAGTTATACCAATAACCTTATATTTAAATTAAGAAAAAAGGACAGAATGATGGAAAGACGTAACAGCCCTATGGCAAGGGGCGCTTGTTATCTTTTAATTTATCTTACTGCCGTATATCCCCTTCACCCTGCTATTGCGGCCGGGATCACGCCAGATAATAACCGAACACAGGTACAAAACCAGGGTAATGTGCCGATCGTAAATATTGCTACGCCTAATGGTGCAGGAATATCCCACAACACCTATAAAGAATTCAATGTTGCCACTCAGGGCGCCGTATTAAATAACGCCACTCAGGCAGTTAAATCACAATTAGCCGGGCAACTTAATGCTAACCCTAACTTGAATGGAAAATCGGCTGAGCTGATTATTAATGAAGTTACTGGCAATGGGCGATCTAATCTTCAAGGAAAACTAGAGATAGTTGGCCATAAAGCTAATGTGATGATTGCTAACCCCAATGGCATTACCTGCGATGGCTGTGGTTTTATTAATACCGGCAGTGCAACATTGACTACCGGTAAGCCTCAATTTGATAAACAGGGTGCATTGGAAGCACTGGAGGTTAAAAAAGGCCAGATTACTATTGGCGGTAAAGGGCTGGATGGCAAGGCGACGGATTATGTCGATATTATCAGCCGGGCGACTGAGCTTAATGGCAAAATCCAGGCACAAAATTTGTCCCTGACGCAGGGGGCTAACCGGATTGATTTTAACGATGGCACAGTGAAAAAAATCACCGGAGAAGGCGCTAAGCCTCAATTAGCGGTTGATACTAAAGCATTAGGGGGTATGTATGCTAATAAAATCCGCTTGATTGCCACAGAAGAGGGTGTCGGCGTTAATCTGAAAGAGTTAACCAGTGACCAGAGTAATATTACCTTAAATGTTAATGGCAAAATTGAACTGGGAAATACCAAAGCCAAAACGGATTTTAACCTCAGTGCCAGAGAAACTCATATTGCCCCTAATATCAAGGTACAGGCAGAACGGGATATTACTTTGGCAAGTACTCAATTGAATAATAAAGGGAGTGTCACTGCGGGCCGGGATGCACGGATATTTAGTGATACTTTGCGTAATGCCGGTGATAAAGCACTTCTGCAAGCTAATAACAATATGTGGTTACAGAAAGATGCTCAGGGAAATAAGAGTGATCTGATTGAGAATAAATCTGCGACAATAAAGACGGTGAAAGGGGATTTAGTTGTTCGCACTAATAAACTGGATAATGTCAGAGATCAAACCATAACTGAATGGAAAACTATCCCGGCTGACTCAGTAGCAATTAATAAATGGGTCGGCAGTTTTTATGGTATTAGACAAGGTGTTGATTCAGTCATTACATTGGCTGTAAAACTGAAAGATTTTAATCGTGATAAATGGTTTGGCATTATTGATTTATTAAAAAATAACTTTATCAACATTAAACAGGATAGATTTTCAATAAAGGCGATAAGACCAGCAGGAAATATTATTTCTGGTGGTAATGCTTATATTAATGCAACTAATTTGCGAAATGATGTTTCATCTATATATGCAAAGCAGGACCTTATTCTCACTGGGGAAAATATTGATGTTATCAGCCGTCAATTAGGTAAGAAAAATACATTTTGGCATTATACTACATCAAACCCTCTGGTTGGCAGTGAATTCAAAGATGATGATGCACCACCTGGTGATTGGGATTTATTTTATGTTTATGAAGACGCAGAGTATACCAAGCAAGGAGAGTTATATACTTGGGGAGAGGAAAGTTATATATCATCTTCAATTAGATCGGAAAGAAACTTGGTGGCAGATTTTAAAAGTAACATTAATATCAATACATTATTGCCGCATGATGTAAAAAATTTGTCAGAAATAACTGTCAATGCCCGACCTGACACATTATCAGCAAAAAATATTTTTCTCCACGCAGGAAAAATTAATATCACTGATAAACTAAAGGCTACTGATGGGTTAAATATTATTTCCGAGAATGATATTAATCTTAATAATGCCGCTTTGGTTTCATCAAATAGCTTATCTATGACAGCGGCTAATAATATTAATGCCTTGCAAGGTGAGTTAAAAGGTAAGGATGTAACTATTATCAGCCGAAATGGAAATATTCAGTTTCAGAGTAGTAGTAATCCAGAGTATTTTAATCCTGATAATACGCGTAAAATAAGTAGCCTGGAAGCTACGGGTGATTTACTTTTACATGCAGGTAAGAGTATCCTTCTTCGCAATATTTTCTTAACTAAAAGTCATAATATTTCTTTATCTGCGAATAATGATATTACCATTGATAATAATAGTGAGTTATTGACACATAAACGAATGGGAGACGTTACCGCTGAGAATAAAGAACAAACTCTCTTTAATCAGATGTTATCTAAGCTAGGTAAGCTTGATGCTAAAAGTTCGGTTGTGATTAATGCTGGAGGAAATTTATCTGTTAAGGGAGTTAATATCTCAGCGGTAAAAGATATCAATTTGACCTCTGCAAAAAACATTGATCTCACTCCCCGTGAATTATCACCTTCATTGAGGAAATTATTTCCTTCATCCCGTTCTGGTGAGTTAAGTAGCCGGTTAACCGCAGGAAATAATATCAATATTATCAGTGGTGCAGATATTAATGGCAAGGCAGCTCAAATTAACGCTAAAGGTAACACATTATTATCAGCAGGTCGGAATATTAACTTATTAGCGCAGGGTTATTCCGCTATTGATAACAAAAACGATAATAATAAAGATGATCGCCATATTGTTGCTGTAATTAATGGTGGAAAACAACTTACCCTGGCTGCTAATGGAACGCTGATTACTCAGGACTCCACATTGAGCTCAGGCGGAAATACAACGATTTCTTCCGGCGGCAATATGCGTTTTGAATCAGTGCAAAATCACTCTTACCGGGAAAAAGGCAGGGAATTCACCGAAGCAGTGACTCAGCAAGGTACTGAATTGACGAGCGGCGGCATATTAACCGTTATCTCAAACGGCAGTATTCTTTTTCAGGCGACTAAACTGACGGCCAAAGGGGCAATGGATATCGCAGCGAAAGGCGGTTATCTGTACGCTCAGGCGATGGAAGAATCTAACCATTATGAGAACACAGAGACAAGTCGTAATTGGTATGGCAGGAAGAAAACCACTAAACGTACCCGTCATGATGTCACTAATAAAGTCACTGAATTTACCGCGGGTGGTGATATTAATCTGTTAAGTCGGGATGACAGCACTTACGAAGCCAGTCAAATTGCCACTAATAAAAACGCCAGACTGACCAGCACTCACGGTAAAGTCAATTTTAAAGCGGTAAAAAATACCGCTTTTGAACAGACTATTACCTATTCCAAAGGCTTTTATATTAAGCAAAGGGATAAAGGTTATACCGAAACCCAATGGGTATTACCGCAGATTTTCACTGGTGGAAAGCTGACAGTGGAAGCAGCCAACGGTGTTAGTGCTGATATTAAAGCTAAAAATGGTCAGTCATTGCAAAATGTATTGGCCGTATTGGGAAATACGCCGGAAACCGCCTGGTTGAAAGGACTTCGAGAAAATAAAGATGTTGAATGGAATTTAGTCAAAGATGCTTATGACAGTTGGGATCACAAGAGCCAGCATTTAAACCCGGTGGTTTCTGCGGTAATTGCGATTGCGGCAGCGGCAGCAACCGCAGGCAGCTCTTTGGCGGCATCTGTTGCATCTTATGCGGGTAATAGCGTTGCCGGTGGGGCGTTAACCGCGGGTATGTCATCACTGGCGGCACAGGCGGCGGTTGCTATTGTGGATAATCAGGGGGACATATCCAAAGCACTAAAAGTGTTGGGTAGCAGTGATGCTGTTAAATCAACCATTACCTCAATGGCGATAGGTGGCGCATTGGCCGGATTTGATTCCTACATGGGATGGGATAAAGCGGCTGATGGGACTCAATTAGATCCGACAAAAGCGAAATTACCCCAAATCAGCAATGGTGACTGGAATAAAGTCGTCCAACGGGTAGCGGGTCAATCTATTATTAGTTCCAGCCTGAATACCGCCATTAACGGCGGCAGTTTTAAAGATAATTTGACGACGGCTCTGTTGGCTAATATTGGCAGCCAGATTAACGCCGAAGGGGCCGGGTTGATTGGTGACAACGGTCAGGTATTGGGAATACCGGGAAAAATGTTAAGCCACGCAGTTGTAGCAGGAGTCAGCGCTGAAATTGGCAGAGGAAATGTTAAAGGCGCAATGGCGGGCGCTTTGGCTGCGGAACTGGCGGGTGTCATGATGGGAGATAATCTCATTAAAGCCGAAGAGTGGCAGAGAACATCGGAGCGGCAGGCGCAAATTGCCCGTGTTTTTGGCGGCTTTGCCGGCGCGGTGTTTACCGGTAAAGCAGACGGTGCTTACAGCGGAGCGAGCAGTGCAGAAAACACTTTCCGTTATAACTATCTGGCCCATCATCAACGGGAATTAATGGAAAAAGAGCTTGCCGCCGAGTCCGGTTACCTTAAAAAAGTGCAGATTTTTGCTAAATGGGGTTTGATTAGTCGCACACAAGATGGCTATCTGGCTGCGGGTTTTGTCTCCGGTATTCCAGCAGAACTCTATGATAGTGCGATGGCCATTGTCGGAGCGGTCTCTAATCCTTCGGAAGTCATTGAATCGCTTAGAACACTGT
>NZ_JAHZMK010000033.1:0-166212 GCF_020387775.1 Photorhabdus antumapuensis | reverse complement strand
CCGTGATGGTGAAGATAAAGCCAAAGCAGCCGCTACCGCCGTGGCCGCAACTGCCCGTAGCGCGGTAGCGGAAGGGGAAGGGCTGGTGATGCGTTACATTGGTGGAGATGCCACCAGTGCCGGGCGCTGGCTGGCGGCACCCAATCCGGTAACGGTTGGGTTAATGGGGCTGTTTTATTCACCGGAGTTGAATGACGGTGAGGAAGATTACCTAACCCCGCATCGCTTGAGACAGATAGCGGAACAGTACGGTAAAGCTTCTACTCGCGTGCGTTTTCGCTGGATCAGAGATGAAAAAAGCGGCAGGATAACGGTTCAGGGATATCATGTCAGCCCGGAAGGCGGTCTGGATAAAGTGCCGGTTCGCATGATGACGCTGAATCGGACCACCGGTAATTACGAGTTCTGGGAACCGGGGGAGAATAGGCCAACGATTTTATGGACGCCGAACGAGCAGGAGTTTCAGGTTCCAGCCCATACCGGGAATGAAGAACGACCGTTTATTCCGTCGCAAATAACCGTGTTGCCTATCCCGGATAAAGTGGGCAGCGATATTGAATCGTTACCTATGCCGGAAGAGAAGGATTTCCGCGATTATATTTTGGTTCTCCCTATTCCGAATATGCCGCCGGTGTATGTGTATTTGAGTAAGCCGCCGGTGAAACCGCTGGAGGTAGGGGAATATAATGATCTTGCGGGGCGTAGCCGTAATGATGGAATGGATATTGATCATATTCCTTCTAAGGCAGCGTTGAAAATTTATTTGGCAGGCAAGTATGGACATAAATTATCTGGGGATCAGTTGGAAGCTATCCTGAAAGAAGGGGTTGCTATAGCTATTCCTAAGCGCATACACCAAAAATATAGTGAAACCTATGGTGGTCGTAATTCTTTGACTAGAAAGCTTCAAGATGCTTCTGATTTGAAAACAGCGGTAGATAGTAATTTTAATGCTCAATTACCCGCTTTACGGGAAGAGGGGTATACCGATGAGCAGTTAAGCAAAGCATTGGAAGAGCTACACCGATTGAACAAAGAGCAAGGGTGGTATGAATAATGGTAGATATTATAGCAATCATAAAAAGCTTGGGGCTGACGGCAGATTTTTTGGTTGAAAAGAAAATTATTTCTGCTGGAAAATTTAAGTATATGTTTGAGGGAGATGAGGAATTTTTTTATAAACCTGAATCAGGTATGAGACTTGTTTTTGATGATGCTTCAAAGCAGTTAAAATCGATACAATTCACGTTGACCAATATCTATGACAATAGTGGTGTATATAGTGGAGAAATGCCTTATCCATTTTTACATTCAATGGATAGAGCAATCGTTAGAGCATTTATGGGGGAACCTGATTCTGTTGGTAGTCCAGAGAAAATCCCTGTCATTGGTATCGTTGGTGGATATGATTCATATACACATAAGCTGAGTGAGCAATATCCTAATACAGAAATTCGTTTTCTCTATTTGGCTGATCTACGGGTGCATGCATTAATCTTTGAACGTATTGTATAAGCGCTTTCTGGAATATTTTTCTACTTTTATTGGATAGCGGTTAATAAACCGTTATCCGTGTTTATATGTTAGGAAAAAGGTGTTCTTTTGAAACCCATCATGTGGATCCGGTCAAAAATGGTGGTTAATGTTAAAGTATTAATAAATAGTCTAATAAAATCTTATTAGGAAATTCTTTATTTAAGAGCAATTTCTTAATTATTTCTCTTGGATAAAGGGTGTTAATTATGATTATTTAATCTCTCTACGAGAAAGTTTACTCCAGATTGAAAACGTTAATAAAATCATTTCATTTTGGAAAATGTATTTTATGATTAAACGACTCATGTTCTGATTTTTCTTTTTCCCCAAAATGGATATAAGTATTAATAGCATTAATTTTTGTTTTTCATTTTTCACTGATAATTTTATAATAAGCCGGTTTTAAACTGTTTTAAAAGCCATGATGTTAATCATTGGTTTTAATCGGTATAAATTTTTAACCATTTTTTCAACTATGGTTTTTACCACTTTTAACGTCTGCTTTTTATCAAGTTTAATCATCATGGCATATCGTGGTTTTACGTTTAATGAACGTTAATCATACCCGATTTTATTTTTACTGACGTTGTTTTACCGGAAATTCTGGGCAGTTTTAATAAATTACCATCCTTTATTTTATCTTGATAAATCAGTAAGTAACCTGATGAGATTACGGATAATCAACTTTTTTCAGGGCTTAAATCCTGCCAGATTAACCGTTTTATCCATTTTTTTGTTGCGTTATTTTTAGAGTTTCCTTCATAAAATAATGGCGAGAAAGCGTTTAAATACCAGTCTGTTCGGATAATATTCCTGTATTCACATTTTTAAATGGTTATAGCAGTAAAATAAGCAGAGTATAAAATCGTTGATAAGAAACCCCACGCTAATCACTTGTGATTGAGTGTGGGGAGTAAATCACACATCTTCAATGATTATGGTATACCAACAAGTTTGATTCACGACTCTACATTTACAATGCTTGTTGCTTCAGGAACCTCAATTAATTTTCCTGACTTCACATCATAGATGTACCCATATATAGCGATATTTGCGGGCACAAGGGGGTGAGTACGAATACGGTGAATATCTTCAACTAAACTATTAACTTGATTATCAATAGTAAGCCATTTGATATATTTTCCCTCGGATGAGCCTGTGCCGTTGCCGATATCTTTAAATCCCTCATCCGTCATGATTACACTTTCCAGGCTGCTTTCCAGTAGATCGCCCATGATATTGTCTGTAAAAAGTTCCATCCCACAATGAGTATGGTGAATGACAAACCACTCTTTTGTTCCAAAAAGTTTGTAAGAAATGATAAGTGAACGAATGGCATCATCACTGGCTCTTCCGCCTGCGTTACGAATAATATGAGCGTCACCTTCAGATAAACCTGCAAATTTTGCTGGGTCCAGCCTAGCATCCATACAAGTCAATATGGCAAATCGTCTGACAGCCGGTAAACCAAGATTTTTTTTATCATCACCAAAAGTTTCTGCATATGCAATATTAGCATCACTTATTTCTTTGATAACGTTGCTCATCCTCTCTCCTTCATATTTTTTGGTTTAGTAAATTATAATGTAAAACAAAAAGATAGAAATAAAACTCAACTTCTTGATAAAGCCAGAATATCTATTTAATAAATGAATATGAGTCTGAAAACACAGAATACATAAATAAAATTTATGAAAATATATACTTGTATCCTTTGTACTGGTCAAGTGAAACAGGGTGTTTTTTTGAAGGGCTCTGGATTGCATATCGAAGATTGGACTGTTTAAGAGCGCCGTAGGAATGTAAAAATACGGCGCTATTATTTGAAAATAAAGAAATTATTTCAATTTGGCAAAGCAGCGGGCGGCAGCATTAACAGTACGTTGAATATCTTCATCAGTATGAGCGATAGACATAAAACCCGCTTCAAATGCAGAAGGGGCTAAATAAACCCCTTCATCAAGCATCAGGTGGAAGAAATGTTTAAAACGTTCAATATCGCAATTCATCACATCCTGATAACTAGATACTTTTTCCTCATCGGTAAAGAAAATGCCAAACATACCGCCAACATGGTTAACCACCAGCGGAATGCCAGCCACTTTTGCTGCCTTCGTCAGGCCAGTAGCCAAATTATCTGTTAGCTCAGTCAGGCGTTGATGTACACCGGGCTGAGAAACTTCTTGCAGGCAAGCAAGGCCGGCAGCCATTGCAATCGGGTTACCGGATAAGGTTCCAGCCTGATAAACAGGGCCAATGGGGGCTAATTTCTCCATCACTTCATAACGCCCGCCGAAAGCGCCAACGGGCATACCTCCGCCAATGATTTTGCCAAGGCAAGTTATATCGGGTTCGACATCGTAATAAGATTGTGCGCCGGATAGGGCGACGCGGAAACCGGTCATCACTTCGTCGATGATCAACAAAGCACCGAATTCATCACACAGCGCGCGTAGACCGGGTAGGAATTCAGGTAATGGCGGTACGCAGTTCATGTTGCCGGCGACAGGTTCGACAATAATACAGGCGATCTCTTGAGGATATTTTTCAAACGCTTCCCGAACTGAACTCAAATCGTTATAGGTACAGGTTAGTGTATGTTTGACGAAATCAACTGGAACCCCCGGTGAATTTGGTTGGCCGATAGTCAACGCGCCAGAACCAGCTTTCACCAGCAAGCAATCAGCGTGGCCGTGATAGCAACCTTCGAATTTGATGATCTTATCGCGATGGGTATAGCCACGGGCCAACCGGATAGCACTCATGGTCGCTTCTGTGCCTGAGTTGACCATGCGTACCATATCCATTGATGGCACCAGTTCAGTTACCAATTGTGCCATTTCCACTTCGGCGGCGGTGGGGGCGCCAAAACTTAATCCTTGCTCCGCAGCTTTGATAACGGCGTTACGGATAGCGCTGTGGTTATGTCCCAGTACCATTGGCCCCCAAGAGCCGACATAATCGATATAGGCTTTACCATCAACATCATAGAGATAAGCGCCATCAGCATGTTTGATAAACAGCGGCGTGCCACCAACACCGTTAAATGCACGTACCGGAGAATTGACACCGCCGGGAATAAGTTGCTTTGCCTGAGAATAGAGGATGTCGGATTGGCTCATGGAAGGCTCCTGAATCTATTTTTAAGTGGGTTTGTCGTTTGCCCCACGGATTATAATGCTCTTAGAACGATAATTCCGGGTTTATTCTTGACATAATCAAGAAATGGCGAATCGACAACTTTTTTATTCGCAGCAAGTGAGGATGCATTCCTCAGCATTGGGCCATGATCTGTCATAATAAAAATCCCTGTGTGTGTAACATCCAGCCCGGCAAGATGAGTATATATTCCAATATAATCGCCCGTTTTTAGGTTCTTAATAACGGAATCATCGACTTTATCGCCAGGAATATATTTAATATCTCTTTTGATAACACTTAGCCCGGGGATATATTTGTTACCATCAGCCTTTTTATTTAGACTTTTGGTGATTCTTATGTAAGAGGAGCTTATTTCATCTGTTACATCTTTGGCATTTAATTTTTCTCTGGTTGACCAGTCTGTAAAGAAGTGTTTTCTTTGCAAAAAGCTAATCTTTCCGTCGATATATCTTGTTTGGATGAGATTTTTTACAAAATCATTTTGGTCGTTGGATTTCCTTAGCGATTCTACATAGTCAAGGAAAGTAAAACAGTCTAGCCCGTTGAAGTCTATAACTAATTTTTCAGATTCAGTAGGGGAACCAATGAGTTTATTTGCGGCATAGGGTGTGCCCAGGAATTGATAAGAGACGTTTTTTATTATTTCACCAGGATTATCTTTATTTCCCGGTTTTACCTGATTTTCTATAATTTCATTAATTTTTTTCGAGGCATAGCTGTCAATATCGACTTGTTTGCTATGAGCAGCACAGCCTGCCAAGGTGACAGCAAGCATCAGTGGCAACATTTTTCGCATAGGAACTCCATGTGGTTACTTTGAAAAATATTCAATAAAGTAACTAATCATGATGATAAATCAATATTTTTTCTTTCTTAACCGTTGATTGATTGACGGAGGGTTTAACTATACGTGGCGGCTTACCGCCCTTTGAGGCTATTATAAAAGGTCGGCATTTGTCGCTAAGGTAGCATCAATGGTAAACAAATGTGTGATAATTTTTTGGCGGTTCGTGTGTTACCAAAATGACAAAACTTGAACGAACTAATCAGGTATTGGATAATTCGAGTTATTAATGATCGGCAAATTTCTGAATGTTTTTGCCGGGTTCCGGTCTGGAGTAAAAATGATGAGCGATGATATCGCATTACCTTTGCAGTTTACTGATGCTGCTGCTAACAAAGTGAAAATCTTGGTTTCGGATGAAGAAAACTCAAACTTGCGTTTACGGGTTTATATCACCGGTGGAGGATGTAGTGGCTTCCAGTATGGTTTTACCTTTGATGATCAAATAAATGAAGGTGATATGACCATTGAGAAACAGGGTGTGGAGTTGGTTGTTGATCCGATGAGCCTGCAATATTTGGTTGGCGGCTGTGTTGATTATACCGAGGGTCTGGAAGGTTCACGTTTTATCGTCACGAACCCTAATGCGAAGACAACCTGTGGTTGTGGCTCTTCTTTTAGTATCTGATTCCAGGCGATTTCCCGCGATGGGGCTGTGAATATAATATGGCCTATTCGCGGGATATTCCTATACATAGTTGTTCTGCTGCCAGAATGATGCGTGGTCCTGCGCGATGAAACCAATCTTCATGTAATGTAATCACTTTGGCACGCAATTGTGGATGCCAGAAATTTTCAATTAGTCTGACCTGTTCTTGCCCACCACTGATAACAATCGTCTCAGGTTTCCGAGTAAGTACTTGCTCACGGCTTACTTGTGGCCAGGGAACGGGGCTGTCAGCGAAAATATTTCTGCCACCACAGATTGAAAGCACTTCACTTTGCAGTGTCTGTCCTGAGGCAGTAAACAGAGACTGAGTGCCGAATTGTAAAAAGACTGGTTTTGGGGTTGTAGTGGCATAGTTTTGTTTCAGTGCAGTGAATCGTTGCCGAAGTTCAGTCGCCGATTTTTTTGCCTGTTCAGGATGAGGGCTATATTCAGCGAGCCGCTCTAAATCCTGAGCTATCTGTTCGGTGGTGGTAGGATCGGAATAAAAGATTTTAATACCAAAAGAAGCGAGTTGTTCCAATGGACGTTGGGGGTTACCGCCACGCCATGCCAGAATCAAATCGGGTTTAAGGGTAATAATTCGTTCCAAATTAATGCCTTGCCAGTTGGCTACTTGCTCAAGTTTACGGGCTTGAGGGGGATAATCAGAGTAGGCGCTGGCTGCAATCAGATTGTCACCTAACCCGGCGGCATAGGCCAATTCTGTGGTTGACGGAGATAAACTGATTACCCGTAAGGGTGTAGCATACAGAAAATGACTGAAACTACTGAGAAACAGTAAAAGCAATAATCCAATTGAACCCGTGCTTTTTATCCATTTCATTGATGTTCGCTCTTTAAAACATGAAATATGTTGCCCGCAAACACGCCCGAAAATATTAATCAGGGCGTGATTCTTTCAATAATATATTATTGGTCTTTACTCAGCGTTGTCAGCATTGCGTTGACCATTAATGTAGATTGGCGGGCTGCCACGGCAAGAAATTCATCAAAGCTGATATGAGATTCTTTATCCGCCACATCAGAGATAGCACGCACAATTACAAACGGAGTGTTGTATTGGTGGCAGACATGCCCTATTGCTGCGGCTTCCATTTCTACCGCCGTCACTTGTGGGAAAGTCGCCCGGATACGTGCCAGTGGTTCCGCGCCATTAATAAATGCATCACCACTGCAAATCAGCCCACGTACTGCGTTCAGATTCAGTGAATGAATACACTTTTCTGCCAGATCAATTAGCGGGTCATCCGCTAAAAAAGCCGGGGGGCATTGTGCCATCTGACCGGGTTCATAACCAAAAGCGGTAACATCAGCATCATGATAGCGAACTTCGCTGGATACCACGATATCACCAATTTGTAGCTTCGGATCAAGACCACCCGCTGATCCGGTGTTAATAATCACATCAGGCTGACAATGTTCAAGCAGCAAAGTTGTACCAATTGCAGCAGAAACTTTACCAATACCGGATTTTAATAAAGCGATCTCCACGCCGTTGAGTTTACCGGTATAGATTTCGCAGCCACCTCGTGACAATGTTTGGCGATCTTCAATTTGATCGCGCAGTAAAGTCACTTCTTGCTTCATAGCACCTATCACGCCTACTTTCATGATGTCATACTCGCTGTTGATTAATTAATCATATAAAATCATTCCGTGTTTGAGTTTAACATCTAATACGAAACAATCAGATAATCTGTGGTGTAAAGCAGTGCTATCTCACAAGTCGGGGGATAAATGTCCGGGATAGACTTTAGTCAGAAGCTTAATTATCAGCGTAAATATCGTCAGTATGATATTGATCCTGAGGATGAAGAACGGGTTATTCGTCAGTTTGAAAGCGATCGTGGGCGGATTATGAATTCAGCGGCTATTCGCCGTTTACAGCAGAAAACACAGGTTTTTCCGTTAGAAAATAATGCGGCTGTCCGCAGTCGCCTGACGCATTCATTGGAAGTGCAACAGGTTGGGCGCTATATTTCTAAAACGATTATTAACGAATTGAAAACGCGTAATTTGCTGGCTTATTACGGGTTGGATAAACGGCTGTCATCATTTGAAAGTTTGATTGAAATGGCTTGTTTAATGCACGATATTGGTAATCCGCCATTTGGTCATTTTGGTGAAGCGGCAATTAAAGATTGGTTTGCCAGAAAGCTCGATCTTAATTTTTCCTTGGAAAATATTAAGCGAGAAGATCGATGCGAAATATTGGCGTTGCGTTTGTGTGGTGATGTGAAAAAAGATCTCTTTCGTCGCCAGTTGCGTAAAGATTTATGTCAGTTTGAAGGGAATGCTCAGGCTATCCGTATGGTGCATAGCTTATTAAAACTCAATCTGACTTATGCCCAGGTTGGCTGTATTCTAAAATATACTTGTCCTGCTTTTCGTCTTGAAGGAACACCAAATCAATTTAATTATCTGATGAAAAAACCCGGTTTTTATTGGTCGGAAAAGAATTTTGTCCGTGAATTGCGTCGTGAGCTTAAGATGGGTGAGTTTTGCCGCTTCCCGCTGACTTATATTATGGAAGCAGCAGATGATATCTCTTATTGTCTTGCTGATCTGGATGATGCTGTTGAAAAAGCGATTTTTAGCGTCGATACATTGATGGAATATTTGGAACAGGAGTGGCAAGGGAACGGCGGTCATCGGGCCGGGGATCTATTCGATGTGACGGTCAGAAAGGCGTATAAGGGAACTCATGGTAACGAATTACGTCGAAGTCAGCAGGATCAATTTTTTATGTATCTGCGGGTTTATATTACCGGTAAGCTTGTGCCTTATACTGCTCGTCGTTTTATTGATCATCTTCCAGCTGTTTTTGAGGGTTCATTTAATCAAGCGTTACTTGAAGATAAGAGCGAGGAGCATCGATTACTTAAAACGTTGAAGAACATTGCTTGTAAGAGAGTGTTTAATCATCCAGAAATTGAAGAATTGGAGTTACAGGGATATCGAGTTATTAATGGGTTATTGGATTTTTATTATCCGTTATTGAAGATGGCTCGTCAGGATTTTGTGGAATTAAACCAGAACAATTTCCACAAGGACTATTTTATGGAAACTCGACTGTTACACAAACTTTCTACCAAGCATCGTCTGGCTTATGGTGAAGCAGTGGAGAAAATAGTTGCCACTGATGAATCTGAAAAAGACCTAATGGAATTCTATTACCGTGCCCGTCTTATCCAGGATTACATCAGTGGCATGACAGATAATTATGCTTACGAAGAGTATCGCAGATTTATTGTATGCAATTGATATTTTCGCCGCTACTCAATATCTTTTGGGCGGCGGTAAGGACATGATCAATTTCATCTGTCAGTTCCAGCAATTCAGGTTCGATATTCGTTAATGGAATGCCTTGTTGTAATTGTTGTTCAATTAATTGGCAGAGGGCTTTAAGTTGTGGTACACCGCTATAACAGCAACTACCGTGTAGTTTATGGATCTGCTGTTGATAATCTTCCACCATTTCTCCTGACAACACTTTTTCTGTGATTGTTTTAATCGTTGGCAGTGAATCTACCAACATTTGCAACATGATTATAGCTAACTGCTCTTTTCCTACTGCCTGTTGTAGTGCTAATGCCCAGTTAATATGTTGTGATTTTGGCATTTTGACGTAGCGATTTAACACCGATCTCAGACGATCTTCATCGAGAGGTTTAGTCAGGAAATCTTCAAACGGAGATTGATCTGTATCGCTCTTTGGTCGGCAGGTATAAGCGGTAACCGCAATGATCGGTGTACTGCGGTGTTGCGGCAGTTGGTGGATGTGTTCGGAAGTACAGATGCCATCCATGTCTGGCATATGAATATCCATCAGAATAACATCAACATGGTGAGAGTTTGCTGACTGCAAAGCCTCTTCTCCACTGCTACATAGCACTGTTTTTTCTACGGTTTCTTCCAGTAATGAACCTATTAGTTTGAGGTTGGCTGGATTATCATCAACGGCCATGATTGTCATGGGTAAACGCGGGGGATGGATAAGTGTTTTTTGTGGTACAACTGAGTCGGTTAGAATGAAGTCATCTTTTCCTAGCCACAAATCAAAACGGAAAACAGAACCTTTTTCTGGCTCGCTGGTAAAACTAATATTTCCGCCCATTTCCCGGATTAGTTTCCTTGTAATAACCAGACCGAGGCCGGTACCGCCATAACGGCGAGAAATACTGGCATCTGCTTGATGAAAAGCCTGAAATAGATGCGGTTGCTGCTCAGGGCTGATACCGATACCTGTATCGCTGACAATAATCTCTAAATTGATTTTATGGTGTTGCTGTTGTATCAGATTGATCGTTATCTCCACGGAACCTTGATCAGTGAATTTAATTGCGTTACCAATGATATTGGTGAGTATTTGCTGAAGGCGCGTGGGATCGCCTATGACCAGGTTGGGGATTTGGGGATCAATATGGTGAGTTAGCTGAATATTCTTGCTTTTAGCGCTGAGTGTTAGTAGAACCATGACTTCATCAATCGTATCTTGTAGCAGGAATGGAACGTTTTCTAGTATCAATTTATCAGCTTCAAGCCGTGAAAAATCCAATATGTCATTGATAATGTTCAGCAGATGATTAGCGGAACGTTCAATAACATACAGATATTCAGTTTGCTGCATTGTTAAAGATGTTTTCAGTGTTTGGCGGGTAAAGCCAATTACGCCATTAAGTGGTGTGCGTAATTCATGAGACATATTTGCCAGAAATTCAGTTTTTATTCTGGCGGCTTCCTGCGCGCGTTTTTTCGCTATTGCCAGCTCAACGTTCTGAATTTCGAATTGCTCCATTGTTTCCCGCAGATCCGACGTGGCCTGATCAATATCATTTTGCATATCTTCTTTATAGCTGGAAAGCGATTTTGCCATTGCGTTAATGCCATTTTTCAGCGTATCTAATTCACCAAAATATTTCCCTCTGACACGGCTGTTTAATTGCCCTTGGCGAATGCTATCGACAGTACTGACCATATCGCTGATAGGTTTTGTGATCTTACGAACCAAATGGTAGGCGAACAGTGATGCCCAACTAAGGCAAATCAGTAATAGCAATATAAAAATAACGATTTCTTTATATTGCTGTAAGTGAGCTGATCGTAAATCAAGATCAATGGCGATATAACCAATTGGATGCAAAGATGGGGTATCATAATTTTGCTGATTCTGAGATAAATGGTGTTCTGAAATAATGGGCATGTGTAAAATAATACTGTTTTTAACCTCCATTTTTGTCAGGGTTGTTGGTAGAGGCATATCGGGTGCTATCTGTAGTTGAGCTGAATTGTATTTATAGTTTGATATATCAAATAGCTGATTATCATCATTAAAAATAGCAATCGCCCGAACTATCTCAGAATTTCTGCGGTGAAGCCGGGTTATCAATGAATTGACACGTTCACGGTTATGCAGGTTGATGCCAATTTCACTGGCGATGGAAAGAGGTTCAATAATACTGATCCCGGATCGAACAATCTGGTTTTTCAGTTCACGATAGTGATAACAGAGGAATGAGATACTGAAAAACATGCCAACCAGTAAAATTGGAACCAGAATCAGGCTCATCATGCGGATGCGTAAGCTATATTTGGTCATAATCGTCCATTATGGGAAAATAAGAACTTAATAATTCATAGTCCATAAGAATCATGGTGCAATTTTATTCCCCCAATCGCCGAACAGTAAATCGACATATCATCACAGTTACTGCTGATAATCTGGATGCCCAGGGGCAGGGCGTAGCTCGCCATCAGGGTAAAACTATTTTTATCGCCGGGTTATTGCCCGGTGAACAAGCACAGGTACAACTAACGGAGGAGAAGCGCCAGTTTGCAAAAGCAAAGTTGGTTAAGCGTTTATCTGACAGTCCATATCGTGTAAATCCTCGTTGTCCCCATTTTGGAGTATGTGGCGGTTGTCAGCAACAACATGTTGCACCGGATTTACAACGTGAAAGTAAAGCCAACGTTCTCGAACATCTGATCAAGCGGGAAACGGGTGTAGCGGTTTCTGCTAAGCCGGTGATTCTTGGTCCTGAATATGGTTATCGGCGCCGGGCAAGGCTTGGTTTACATTATCAAATCAAACAGCGCCAACTGATGATGGGATTTCGGCAAAATCAATCCAATGAATTAGTTGCTATAAAAGAATGCCCTGTTTTGCGACCTGAACTGGAACAGTTATTGCAGCCATTATCTCAGTGTCTGAATAATTTGAAAGCGGTTAAACGGTTAGGGCATGTGGAATTGGTGCTAGCAGATAATGGTCCATTGATGATATTGCGCCATCTTGATCCCTTGAAAGAGGAAGATAAGGAGAAACTATGCACGTTTTCTGTGCAACACAACGTTGCTATCTATCTAGCGGCGGATGAAACTTCACTTGAATCGCTGAATGAACCTTCGGAACCTTGGTATCAGGTAGGTGGCCTGAAACTGGTTTTCAGTCCAAGAGATTTTATTCAGGTTAACGATCAGGTGAACCAACAAATGGTTGCTCAGACGATGGAGTGGCTCGATTTACAACCGAATGACAGAGTACTCGATCTGTTCTGTGGAATGGGGAATTTTACCTTACCTATTGGTCGCATAGTGCAATCTGTGGTCGGAGTCGAAGGGGTTGCCACGTTGGTAGCGAATGGGCAATATAATGCCAGATTAAATAATTTGGATAACATATCTTTCTGCCATGAAAACCTGGAAGCTGACATACATCATCAACCCTGGGCGAAACTGGGGTTTAACAAGGTCTTATTAGATCCGGCGCGTGCTGGGGCGGTAGGCGTCATGTCACACATTGTTAAGCTGGCGCCGGAAAAGGTGGTCTACGTCTCTTGTAATCCAACAACATTGGCGCGGGACAGTAAGATTCTGCTTGAGGCTGGCTATCAAATTATCAGTGTGCGGATGCTTGACATGTTTCCGCATACGGGTCATCTGGAGTCAATGGTACTATTTAGTCGTTAGATCGTGGTTGGGTAGACGCTATGAAGTCGTCGGGAGAGATTATGGTTGCGGTAAGAAGTGCTCATTTAACCCCTGCGGGAGAGTTTGCAGTAAACAAGTGGATCGCGAGTTTAAATGTAGCGAATCTTCAATTGGGTGAAACATTAGCCGAAACCTGGCGTTATTGTCACGAAAAAGCGCAAAATCATCCTGATTCAGAACTTCTTTTATGGCGTGGTGTAGAGATGGTTGAGATCCTCTCCACGCTAAGTATGGATAATGACAGTATGCGTGCTGCGCTACTGTTCCCGCTGATGGATGCCAAATTACTTGACGATCAAACCGTCACCGAGGCGTTTGGTAGTGTGATTACCAATCTGGTGAAAGGCGTTATGGAAATGGATGCTATTCGTCAGTTGAAAGCCACTCATCACGATTCAATCTGTTCCGTGCAGGTTGATAATGTTCGCCGGATGCTACTGGCAATGGTGGAAGATTTTCGCTGTGTCATTATCAAATTGGCAGAGCGGATTGCCCATTTGCGGGAAGTTAAAGAGGAGACTGAAGATGAGCGTGTATTGGCTGCGAAAGAGTGTTCCAATATTTATGCGCCGCTCGCTAACCGACTAGGTATTGGTCAACTTAAATGGGAACTTGAGGATTACTGCTTCCGTTATCTCCATCCTGATGAATATAAAAAAATTGCGAAATTACTGCATGAGCGCCGCATTGATCGTGAGCAGTATATTGATTACTTTGTCAATACATTACGTAAGTATACGCTCAAAGAGGGTGTCACCACTGAGATATACGGGCGTCCTAAACATATCTACAGCATCTGGCGCAAAATGCAGAAAAAATCGCTGGCATTTGATGAGCTGTTTGATGTTCGGGCTGTACGGATTGTAGTTGAACGTTTGCAGGATTGTTATGCGGCACTAGGGATAGTACATACTCACTATCGTCATTTGCCGGATGAATTCGATGATTATGTGGCTAACCCGAAGCCTAATGGCTACCAATCTATTCATACCGTAGTGCTTGGGCCGGGTGGTAAGACACTGGAAATCCAGATTCGCACTCGTCAGATGCATGAAGATGCAGAATTGGGAATAGCCGCCCACTGGAAATATAAAGAGGGGGCAATGGCGGGCAGTCGTGCGGGATATGAAGGACGCATTGCATGGCTACGTAAATTGATCGCATGGCAGGAAGAGATGGCTGATTCTGGTGAGATGCTGGATGAAGTTCGCAGCCAGGTGTTTGATGATCGGGTATATGTATTTACACCGAAAGGGGATGTTATTGATCTCCCAGCCGGCTCTACGCCGTTGGATTTTGCTTACCATATTCACAGTGATGTGGGGCATCGTTGTATCGGTGCGAAAATTAGTGGTCGTATTGTGCCATTCAGCTATCAATTGCAAATGGGCGATCAGATTGACATCATCACGCAGAAACATCCGAACCCAAGCCGCGATTGGTTAAATCCAAACTTGGGCTATGTCACCACAAGCCGTGGTCGGGCGAAAATCCATAATTGGTTCCGCAAACAAGATCGGGATAAAAATATTATTGCGGGTCGTCAGATGCTGGATAACGAACTGGCCCATCTGGATCTCAGCCTAAAAGAAGCGGAAAAGTTGCTGATTGCCCGTTATAACGTCCATACACTTGATGAAGTGTTGGCGGGCATTGGTGTGGGTGATATCCGCATTAACCAGTTAACCAATTTCTTGCAAAGCAAATTTAATAAAACCACCGCAGAAGATGCAGATCGGGAAGCGCTTCGCAATTTAGAGAGTAAATCACATCCTCAGCGCAGTTCTGCTAAAAATGATGGGCGGATTGTGGTAGAAGGTGTGGGTAACTTGATGCATCACATTGCCCGTTGCTGCCAGCCCATTCCCGGCGATGAGATTGTCGGTTTTATCACTCGTGGTCGGGGTATCTCTATCCACTGGGTTGATTGTGAACAACTGGCTGAGTTGCAGGAAAATGCGCCGGAAAGGGTAGTAGATGCGGTTTGGGGAGAGAGTTACTCCAGCGGTTACTCACTGATTGTGCGTGTCGTTGCGAATGATCGCAGTGGATTATTACGTGATATCACCACGATCCTGGCGAATGAGAAGGTGAATGTGCTTGGGGTGAGTAGCCGCAGTGATGTAAAACAGCAGATTGCTACCATTGATATGAATATTGAGATTTATAACCTGCAAGTACTGGGACGGATCTTGGCGAAAACCAATCAGTTACCGGATGTTATTGAAGCCAAACGTCTTCATGGCAACTGACCGCAGGAAAATTTGGATAAAAAATGAAATCATCTGCTATATACACTATGGATTTCAAGATGCATCGCGACGGCAAGGGAGAGAATCCCCGGGAGCATAGCGAACTATGTGACCGGGGTGAGCGAGTGCAGCCAACAAAGAGGCAACTTGAAAGATGACGGGTATAAAACGGTTATTAGAGATTATGGCGCAGTTGCGCCATCCTCAACAGGGATGTCCCTGGGACAAACAACAAACATTCAAAACTATCGCACCTTATACATTAGAAGAGACTTATGAAGTCATTGATGCCATTGAGCGTGGTGATTTTTCTGATCTGAAAGAAGAATTGGGTGATCTATTATTTCAGGTGGTGTTCTATGCTGAAATGGGCAAAGAACAGCAGTTGTTTGATTTTGATGATATCTGCCATGCGATTAGCGATAAGCTGGAGCGCCGCCATCCACATATTTTCGGTCAGCAACAGAATATCAGCAGTGATGTCGCTACGAGTGGTTGGGAAAAACATAAGGCGCAGGAAAGAGCGCAAAAAGATCTACATTCGGTCCTTGATGACATTCCGACAAGTCTGCCGGCATTGATGAAAGCGTATAAAATACAGAAACGTTGTGCTGTAGTTGGTTTTGACTGGGATACTTTAGGGCCAGTGCTGGACAAAGTTTACGAAGAGATCGACGAAGTGATGGATGAAGCTCATCAGGCGGTTGTTGATCAACAGCATCTGGAAGAGGAGATTGGCGATTTATTGTTTGCCGTTGTGAACTTATCCCGCCATCTGGGATACAAACCGGAAATTGCATTGCAAAAAGCATGCAATAAGTTTGAGAACCGATTTAGAGAAGTAGAAAAACTTATCCTGAACCAAGGCCACACCTTGGAAGCGGCGACATTGGAAGAAATGGAACAAATGTGGCAACAGGTTAAGAAGCAATAATCGCAAAGCTGAGATTTTCAGTTTCTTGCAGTAAAGGCGATTTTTCTTAAAGAAACTAACCTAATGAATTTAAATAATAATTAGGGGGGGTTCTTGATTAAGGTATGGTGGAAAATACCTTATTTGCGTTCAGATTATTTGTGGCAAATTTAAGGTTCGGGTATACTGCTTTCCCGTCCTGGTTATATCCATCATCTTTAAACCTAAACTTTCAGGTTCAGCATGAAAACTAATTATATTTTTGTGACCGGCGGGGTCGTATCCTCTCTGGGTAAAGGCATTGCCGCAGCCTCTTTGGCGGCTATACTCGAAGCCCGTGGACTCAATGTCACTATTATGAAACTGGACCCGTACATCAATGTCGATCCAGGTACGATGAGCCCAATCCAACATGGGGAGGTCTTCGTTACTGAAGACGGCGCTGAAACTGATCTCGATTTAGGTCACTATGAGCGTTTCATCCGCACTAAAATGACTCGCCGCAATAACTTTACGACGGGGCGGGTTTATTCCGAAGTTCTGCGCAAAGAGCGCCGTGGCGACTATTTGGGGGCGACTGTTCAAGTTATTCCTCACATCACCAATGAAATCAAAGATCGCATCATCAGTGGTGGTGAAGGTCATGATGTGGTGCTGGTGGAAGTCGGTGGTACTGTCGGTGATATTGAATCTTTACCATTCCTTGAAGCGATTCGCCAAATGGCAGTAGAAGTTGGCCGTGAACACACTTTATATCTGCATCTGACACTGGTGCCTTATCTGGCAGCGGCTGGCGAAGTCAAAACTAAACCTACTCAGCATTCGGTAAAAGAACTGCTTTCTATCGGTATTCAACCGGATATTCTGATTTGCCGCTCAGATCGCGTCATTCCTGCTAATGAGCGTGCAAAAATTGCTCTTTTCTGTAATGTACCAGAGAAAGCGGTTATCTCCCTAAAAGACGTTGATTCCATTTATAAAATCCCAGGGCTATTGAAATCTCAAGGCTTAGATGATTATATTTGTAAACGATTCAGCCTCGATTGTCCGGAAGCAAATTTGTCCGAATGGGAGCAAGTCATTTACGAAGAAGCTAATCCTGCCGGTGAAGTTACTATTGGGATGGTGGGTAAATATGTTGAACTGCCTGATGCGTACAAATCCGTGATTGAGGCATTGAAGCACGGTGGATTGAAAAATCGCCTGACGGTTAACATCAAACTGATTGATTCCCAGGATGTTGAAACTCGTGGCGTTGAATTATTGAAGGGGCTGGATGCGATTCTGGTTCCTGGTGGTTTCGGTGGCCGTGGTGTGGAAGGCAAAATCATGACAGCCCGTTATGCTCGTGAGAACAAAACTCCTTATCTGGGGATCTGTCTCGGCATGCAGGTAGCATTGATTGAGTTTTCTCGTCATGTTGCGGGCTTGGAAAAAGCCAGCTCAACAGAATTTGAACCTGATTGCCGGTTCCCAGTTGTTGGTCTGATCACCGAATGGCGTGATGAAGACGGTAATTTAGAAGTGCGTAGCGAAGAGAGTGATCTTGGTGGAACGATGCGTGTGGGTGGTCAGCCATGTCACCTGACAAAAGATAGCTTGGTGCGCGCTTTGTATGGGGCAGATACGATTGTTGAGCGTCATCGGCATCGTTATGAAGTGAATAATTTACTGCTGAAACGTATTGAAGATGCTGGTCTGCGGGTAGCAGGTCGTTCAGTGGACAGTAAATTAGTAGAAATTATTGAGATCCCAGACCATCCTTGGTTCGTGGCTTGTCAGTTCCACCCAGAATTTACTTCCACTCCTCGTGATGGCCATCCGTTGTTTACTGGTTTTGTTAAAGCCGCCGGTAAATACCAGAAAGGCCAGCTCAAATAAGATGTGCAGTGAGTGACGGTATGAACTATTCCGTCACTTATCTGAAATGTAACTTGTACTGAGGAAAACCTAATGTCCAAAATCGTTAAAGTGATCGGTCGTGAAATCATTGACTCCCGTGGTAACCCAACCGTAGAAGCAGAAGTGCATCTGGAAGGGGGTTTTGTGGGTTTAGCGGCTGCACCCTCTGGTGCATCTACCGGTTCTCGCGAAGCGTTGGAACTGCGTGACGGTGACAAATCCCGTTTTATGGGTAAAGGTGTACTGAAAGCTGTTGATGCAGTAAATGGCCCGATTGCACAAGCAGTTATCGGTCAGGATGCTAAAGATCAGGTTAACATCGACAGAATCATGATCGACCTGGATGGTACTGAAAATAAATCTAAATTCGGTGCTAATGCGATTCTGGCGGTTTCTCTGGCTAATGCTAAAGCCGCAGCAGCAGCGAAAGGCATGCCGTTGTACGAGCACATTGCTGAATTGAATGGCACTCCGGGTAAATTCTCTATGCCATTGCCGATGATGAACATCATCAATGGTGGTGAGCACGCGGATAACAACGTTGATATCCAGGAATTTATGATTCAACCGATTGGAGCAAAAACGCTGAAAGAGGCGGTTCGTATCGGTTCTGAAGTTTTCCATCACTTGGCTAAAGTTCTGAAAGCAAAAGGCATGAGTACTGCGGTTGGTGACGAAGGTGGCTATGCGCCTAACCTGGAATCTAACGCTGCTGCGCTGGCGGCTATTAAAGAAGCGGTAGAACAAGCAGGCTATGTTCTGGGCAAAGATGTTACTTTGGCTATGGATTGTGCTGCTTCTGAATTCTACAACCCAGAAACCGGTAACTACGAACTGAAAGGGGAAGGTAAGACTTTCACTTCTCAGGAGTTCACCCATTACCTGGAAGATTTGACCAGAAAATATCCGATTGTTTCTATCGAAGATGGATTGAATGAATCTGACTGGGAAGGCTTTGCTTACCAGACGAAAGTATTGGGCGAGAAAATCCAGTTGGTTGGTGATGATCTGTTTGTTACCAATACTAAGATCTTGAAAGAAGGTATTGAGAAAGGCATTGCTAACTCCATTCTGATTAAATTCAACCAGATTGGTTCTCTGACAGAAACACTGGCAGCGATTAAAATGGCAAAAGACGCAGGTTACACTGCGGTAATCTCTCATCGTTCTGGTGAAACAGAAGATGCGACTATTGCTGATCTGGCCGTAGGTACTGCGGCAGGTCAAATCAAAACCGGTTCTATGAGCCGTTCTGATCGCGTTGCTAAATACAATCAGTTGATCCGTATTGAAGAAGCTTTGGGTAACCGAGCTCCTTTCTATGGCCTGAAAGAAGTAAAAGGTCAGTCTTAATAGGTAATTAATTAAGTATTAGAATTAAAATTAAACAGGAGGGGTAAAACCCTCCTCAGATAATTGGCTACCAAGTCATATTTATAATCTTTTGACGTGTGGCTACAAAAAGGCTACGGTGTTCTAATCAAACACACAGGGGAGCATTTACTATGACTGATACTGTTGTCAGAGCCAGGGTGTCACCAGCCTGCAAAGCGGCGGCAATGGCAAATGCCAAAGCACTTGGGCTCGATTTATCTACCGTTATACGTATGGTTATTAATCGATTAGCCGCAGAAGGTCGGCTACCGGATGGGTTGCTGCAACCGAATAGCGAGACGTTACAGGCAATTCATGATCTAGAGAACGGGATAGGTGTTCACCGTGCCAACACGCTTGATGAATTAAAAAGTGATTTAGGCTGGTAACAGTGTTGATTTTCGTTTATCAGAGCCGATTTAAAAGGGATGCCAAAAAGTACGTCAACAATAAAAAAGCGCAAGAAATCATTATGAAAACCCTTGCGCTTTTGCAAACCGGCCAGCCATTACCACCGAAGTATAAAGAACACCGCCTGAATGGTAACTATATTGGTTATTTGGAATGTCATGGAGCACCGGGTTTACTACTGATTTATCGACGTACGGACACTGAATTGATCTTGTATCGATTTGGTAGCCATGCTGATTTATTCGGATAGTAAGAGGATAACTGATGGATTTTTAAATATGTTTGTTGAGCGGAGAGCTAGCTGTGATTCGAAGAGAAAAAATTAAGTTGAGCTGTGTGTAATAGGTTGATGTTTGAGCATGACAAACCTGAAATAATTTTATTCTTCCAAATGAAAGGCTAAAACCCTCCTTCATAAGGGTAATAGCCTGATAACTTCTACAACGTCAATTTTTGAGTTTTCCTGAGGCAGTCGGTCGGTGCAGCCATGTTTTCACATATGAAACTTTTCGCCGATGGCTTAATAGCGAGAATCCCCCCTTTAATGTTGCTGAGAAGATTTACCTTGATATAACGGATTTTAGTTAGCTGTCTTAATAACAGTTCGGACATAGTCGTACTTGGCAACTGGACCTTGTATTGGTGTGACAGAATTCCCCGGTAAACTGAGAGCGGGATGATGTCCGATGGTCGGGCTCGGAGCTACGGCTGCAAGGTCAAAAAGAAAAAATGTTTAAACAAGACGAAGATCTATTTTTTGATAAAAAAGATACGCTAACCTTTATCCAACTTCTTTTATGGGAATTATACCCTTGTCTAATATCATACATACTTGTTTTATAACCGGGATCGTAAGAGAAAAAGGTATTCAGCGTACGTGAAATTATAAAGATCTCCTTATATTCCATACGTTATATCAATCACTCTTTAAGAACTCCCCTGCTCCAAAAATTAATGGATCCTTCGGGCATCCTTATACATATGATCCATCATGGTAAAGGATATTGATGAAAATGAATCAGCGAGAAACTAACGTAAGTATACTGGCAGGGAATTCACGAGTTTATCTTAATAAGGATAGTGAGATAATTGTTGAGGCTCAGTTGAAAGCCTTTGAGGCTGCTCTGATGTTCGCCAAGCGAAGCCAAGATGAATGTGGCCAATTACCGAGGATATCCGTGGCATTCGATCATCATGGGATATTCCGCCTCCAGTTCCTGATAAATAACCTCACTAATTCTCAAAAACGGAACCCCCGCCTGAGTCATCTCCATGCCTCGATCAGGAATATCTTCTTGCCCGTAGCAGAAAAATGTCAGATTCCGCTTAGTGAAATACGTGTTATTCACGAAGATTCAGCCAGGCAGCACCTTGTCCATATTTTAGCCTCCGGGGAAATACCCGAAACCATCACACGGCGGATGGTGTCCAAAAACCTCGCTGACGGCAAACCGTCGACATCAGATGTTTCTTACGAAGAGCCGACTCAGAAACTCACCTGTGCGGCAATTACGAAGGAGTATTTTGAGAAAGCCGCAGGTGATCACAAAAGCTCAGACGCTATTCTGGAGGTGTTCTTTGAGGACTGCGCTTGGTCGAGAGCCTTGGCATATGTGCGTGGGCTACAACTCAGCCATATGCTTGGTGTTTCAACTGCCATTCGTCTTAATCTTGTTAATGAAGAGGGGGAGGTGAGTAAAGGCGATGTCATTACTGCCTAGCAGATATAGTCAAGATAATAAAAAAATAATTTCATCTTTGTTTATTAAGGGGGAGAATTATGTACAACTTAACTCGGCCGATATATTTGGATAACAATGCTACAACGCCATTAGATCCCGATGTGCTTCAAACTATGATGCCTTATTTTACCTTCGCTTATGGAAATGCTTCCAGTAATAACCATGCATTTGGGTGGAAAGCTATGGAAGCTGTTGATAATGCAAGAAAAGTGATATCAACATCGATAAATGCGACGAGTCATTCCGACATTATATTCACATCTGGCTCCACTGAGTCGAACAATCTTGCAATCGCGGGCCTTCAACATCGGGGCAAAAGAGGGCATGTCATTACATCGACAATCGAGCATAAGGCGGTTCTTGATTGTTGCGGCAGGCTCGAATCAATGGGAACGGAGGTGACCTATTTACCGCCGCAAAGCGACGGCATCGTATCTCCAGACTCAATATCTCGTGCAATAAGAGATGATACTTATCTTGTTTCGATTATGGCCGCTAACAACGAGATTGGTTCAATACAAAAAATTGAAGAGATAGGCGCGATCTGTAAGGAACGTGACATTCCTTTTCATACAGACGCCACGCAAGCGCTCGGCAAAATAAAATTTGATGTACAGCGCATGAATATAAGCCTTGCCTCATTTTCCGCGCACAAAATATATGGACCAAAGGGGGTTGGTGCACTTTATATTGATTCCCGCAATAAGAATATAACACTCTCTCCTCTCATTGTTGGAGGAGGACATGAACGAGGCTTACGTTCTGGAACCCTTAACGTCCCGGGGATAGTAGGTTTCGGGCGCGCCGTCGAACTGTCTGTTAAAAACTTACCTGATGAGTCGATGAGGTTACGTTATTTACGGGATTTGCTTCGATTGTATATTATCGAGAATATGGCTGACGTTCGGATAAACGGTCATCTCACCGAATGTCTTCCCGGTCTGTTAAATGTCTCTTTCAACGGTTTGGATGCTGATTCGCTTTTGCTGGAGCTTTCCGAGATTGCGTTGTCCTCTGGGTCTGCATGCACATCCGCTAACAGAGCTCCGTCACATGTACTGAAGGCAATAGGGGTCAGTGATGCTCAGGCTCAAGCCAGTGTGCGCTTCGGACTGGGCAGATTTAATAATGAGGATGAGATACGGTATGTTTGTCTCCGTCTGGAAAAAGCGGTGAATAAACTGAGGTCGATGGCGCCAAAGCCATTCGGCATCCTGTAATAATTAAGATGGAGTTTGACTCATGCGAACAATGTCGGCACTTTTTCTCCTGTTCGGAACCCTGTTCACAGCGGGGGGATATGGCGCCACCTTTCTTATTTCCGCGTATTTTCGGTCACAAGGGGGGAGTGACATTGACACTGGGACGACCCTTGGCGTGGCCTTGGTCGGCACCTTGATTGGCGTTCCTTTGGTGGGATGGTTTGCCGGGCAACTGGAAGCATCGCGCCTTGCAGCCCTTGCGGCGTTGGCGATGTCTTGTGGTTATTTTCTTTTAGGCGGTTTCAGTGGTGAACTGAGTTACATCCCGCGTATTGCGGCGTTCTTGATTGGACTCGGTTGGGGAATGTTCTATATCAGTGGGCCTATGGCATTGTCGGAGCGTGTCACTGACGCTGACCGGGGGCACTGGTTTACTCGTTTCAGCGCGTTTCAAATGGCTGGGATTTGTGGCAGTCCCATCCTCCTTGCCGCAGCGGTTGAACAGGCAGGAATACCCATCCAAATAACGTTTCTCTTTGTTGGTGTCATTGGTATCCTCGCCTCATTACTTCTGGCGACTTTTGGGATCAAGGAGCCGCATGGTCAACGGGAGTTATCACTGAGACCTTGGGTGAAAAAAATAACCAAGATTGCTGCAAGTAGCGCGATCCGTCCCATTGTGATGGTGGGTCTGGGGGGCTGTGTATTCTCTGGAATGATGTCGTTCCAAAGTTCGCTGGTCGAAGGGACTCGAGCAAATGCAAGTACATTCTTTGCTGTACATGCAGCGACCGTGGTTGTGTCGCGGCTTTTGTTGGCCCGACATTTATCGACGATGCCTCGTATCCCGTTAGTCATCGCGCTGATGTTATTCTTAATCATGGGCATTTTGGCTTTGCTAGGCATACCTGTTCACCCTATGTTCCAGATTGTGGCGGCCATGTTAACGGGAATAGGGTATGGATTGGTGTATCCCGTTATTCAAACATGGGCAGTAAACGACTCTGCGCTTGAGAATCGTCATGCTGCCCTCACTTGGTTCGTTGTCGCCTACTTTGTGGGGATATTTGGATTTCCGGTAATAGGTGGATGGATATTAGTTGGTGCGGGCAAGACCTTATTTATCCTAACTCTAGCTGCAATAGCTTCTCTTGAACTTGTGGTGGCATTATTGGGAGGGCGGTGGTTTGATCGCATTAAGGACAGGCTGACGGCACAGAATTAAGCATGTTAACGGTTATTCAGCCAGTCGATAATTATCGACTGGCTGATTTGCCGTTGCACAAGCAATTTTTCGATGACCATAAAGTATTTAAATTTTGAATCTGTCTAGTCCCGCACTTCGACATTATCGATTGAGCTGGGAGCAGTCACTTGGCGTCATTCCTCGTAATAGAAGCGCTTTTTTAGGGCATTCTCTAATGTATTTAATGCGGCTTCCAACATTTCCCAAAACAACTAAACTTTTTGAATATTCTAATATCTAGAAAAGAAAATTTTTGAACAATTAAAGTTCATTTATGACCGTTTAATCGTTAGATATAACATTTTCCTATTCGGAGAATATTTGGCTGTACTTAACGGGGTTTTACGTCTTGGTGCAGCTATTTTTAAATATTCCGCACCAGTGCGGACTCAGGGAAAAGCTGTAACAATATAAAAATATTAATTTGAAGAGAGTATGAATATAGCACCTTGAATAACCAAACTGAGAGGAGAATAAGGAATGATTGTCAAAAACGACTGGCACCCGGCTGATATTATTGCAGGGCTTAAAAAACGGGGAACGTCGTTAGCTGCTGTTTCAAGAGAAGCGGGGCTTGCATCATCTACTTTATCAAATGCTTTGCACCGTCCGTGGCCTAAGGGTGAACAACTTATTGCTATTGCTTTGAATTGTGAGCCTTTCGAAATATGGCCAAGCAGATATTCTAAATAAATTAAAATAAACTTCTCGAAAAAAATCAATGAGAAGAGATTAAATGCCTGAAGCTTTTCTTGTGTCTTTTGGAAAGCTTCAGGCATGATTGAAATGGAGTTATTAACGTCACTCCTTGATGTTTATCATAATTAATTTTTTTGCATCAATTATTTAATCTTTTGTATTGTGTTGACACTTCTCTCTATATTTCTGTTGATTTCACGGATCGTCAGATAGGCGTAGTATTCCAAAATCGGGTAAACCAAAACTTTTTTGGCGGCGATTAGGGTTCTGTTAGACAGAACCCTAATGGAATAGTGATAATAACGATGTGGTTCATTGTTATGCCAGAGGTATATAGGGATTAGGGTTAATAAATCGGGTCGGGGCGTAGTTATCATACCCCTTACCCCTGCAATATTCTTTTAACTGGCTTAATGAGTTTATCCCTATTTTTTGGTAAATAAATTGTAACCTGCTTTGTACTGTTCTATATGTGATACCTAATTTTCTCGCTATGTCTTTAGCGCTTAGCGATTGCAACGCAAAAAATACTATATCGAACTCTCTATCTGTAAAAATCTCAGTTGGGTTGCCAAATGATAATGATTCAGGAGGTTTATTAATTTCCATATGATACATGGAAAAAACTTCTAGCTTTCTAGCTCTGCCTACTACGCCAATCGACTCTCCATTTTTTATCAAAGGCGCGACATCCGCCATAAATGGTTGAATAATTTTATCCCTACCACCATACATAAATGTAATCAAAGTAGGAATGACTTTTTTTTCCTCCATCACTCTATGGTCATTAGATTGAATGATATCAGCAACCTCAGACCAATAAACCGGACACTCACTATCCAGTTTACCTTCAACATTAAACCCTTTGGGTAGTCCGCTATGATGAAGTCCATAATCATTCATATAGATAAATCTCGACTCCTTATCTTTTATATACCAGAACTCATTACAGTTCTCCATGTATGATATGAAGGCATCAAAGCTTTTTGAATGAATATCCAGATCTTTATTTACAGAGAAATTCATCGTGTTATCTTTCATAATTTCACCTATCATGATTGAACTATAAAACTGTGATAACGTCCATGTGAGGTATCCCACAAAACTGCTTTTCGCGTTGTTAAGCGAGTTTTGGTCGGAGTATAGGGTCCTGTTAGACAGAACCCTAATGGAATAGTGGCAATAATGGTATAGTTCATCATTATGTCAGAGGTATATAGGGATTAGGGTTAATAAATCGGGTAGGAGCATAATTATCATACCCCTTACCCCTGCAATATTCTTTTAACTGGCTTAATGAATTTATCCCTATTTTCTGGTAAATAAATTGTAACCTGCTTTGTACTGTTCTATATGTGATACCTAATTTTCTCGCTATGTCTTTAGCACTTAGTGATTGCAACGCAAAAAATATTATATCGAACTCTCTGTCGGTAAATAAATCAGTTGGTGTGCCAAAAGTTAATGAGTCCGGATGTCTGTTGTTTTCAAAATGATACATGGAATAAATTTCAAGTTTTCTACCGTGCCCCACAACCCCAATACATTCTCCGTCCTTCATTAGCGGTGTAATGTCAACTAGAAACGGCTGGATCATTTTTTCTCTCCCGCCGTAAGTTAGAGTGTTTAGTACCGGAATGGTCTTTTGACTAATCCTTACGTTTCTTTCATTAGCTTGTATAATATCTGTAAACTCAGCCCACGGTGCGGGACATTCACTATCAAGCCTCCCTTCCATATTAAAACCCTTAGGGAGATTGCTGTAATAAAACGCAACATCATTAACATAGACAAATCGAGATTCGTTGTCTTTTATAACCCAAAAATCATTGCTATTTTCCATATATGATATGAAAGCATCAAAGCTTTTTGAATGAACATCCAGATCTTTATTTACAGAGAAACTCATCGTGTTATCTTTCATAATTTCACCTATCATAATTGAACTGTAAAACTAAGATAACGTCCATGTAAGGTATCCCACAAAACTGCTTTTCGCGCGGTTAAGCGAGTTTTGGTTGGAGCATAGGGTTCTGTTAGACAGAACCCTAATGGGATAGTGACGATAGTAATGTTATGCATTGTTATGCCAGAGGTATAAAAGGGTTAGGGTTAATAAATCGGGTAGGAGCATAATTATCATACCCTTTGCCCCTGCAATATTCTTTTAACTGGCTTAATGAATTTATCCCTATTTTCTGATAAATGATATGCAGCCTGCTTTGTACCGTTCTATATGAAATACCTAATTTTTTAGCTATATCTTTAGCGCTTAGCGATTGCAACGCAAAAAATACTATATCGAACTCTCTATCAGTCAATAAATCAGTTGGTGTGCCAAAAGTTAATGATTCAGGATGCCTGTTGTTTTCAAAATGGTACATGGAATAAATTTCAAGTTTTTTACCGTGCCCCACAACCCCAATACATTCTCCATCCTTCATTAGTGGTGTAACATTGACCAAAAATGGTTGGATTATTTTTTCTCTCCCGCCGTAAGTGAAGGTGTTTAGTACCGGAATGGTCTTTTGACTCGTCATTACATTGCCATCATTAGCATGTACAATATCTTCAAGCTCAGACCACGGAGCTGGACACTCACCAACAAGCCTCCCTTCTATATTAAAACCCTTAGGAAGACCACTGTAATAAATCATAGTATCATTGGCATAGACGAATCGATGTTCGTTGTCTTTTATAGCCCAAAAATCGTTGCTGTTTTCCATATATGATATAAAAGCATCAAAGCTTTTTGAATGAACATCCAGATCTTTATTTACAGAGAAACTCATCGTGTTATCTTTCATAATTTCACCTATCATGATTGAGCTGTAAAACTGTGATAACGTCCATGTGAGGTATCCCACAAAACTGCTTTTCGCGCGGTTAAGCGAGTTTTGGTCGGAGCATAAGGTTCTGTTAGACAGAACTCTAATGGCATAGTGACGACAGCAATGTTGTGCATCGTTATGCCAGAGGTATATAGGGATTAGGGTTAATAAATCGGGTAGGAGCATAATTATCATACCCCTTGCCCCTGCAATATTCTTTTAACTGGCTTAATGAGTTTATCCCTATTTTTTGGTAAATAAATTGTAACCTACTTTGTACCGTTCTATATGTGATACCTAATTTTCTCGCTATGTCTTTAGCGCTTAGCGATTGCAACGCAAAAAATATTATATCGAACTCTCTGTCGGTAAATAAATCAGTTGGTGTGCCGAAAGTTAATGAGTCAGGATGCCTGTTGTTTTCAAAATGGTACATGGAATAAATTTCAAGTTTTCTACCGTGTCCCACAACCCCAATACATTTTCCATCCTTCATTAGCGGTGTAATATTGACTAGAAGCGGTTGGATTATTTTTTCTCTTCCTCCATAAATGAAGGTATTTAATACCGGAATGGTTTTTTGACTCGCCATTACGTTTTTATCATTAGCTTGTATAATATCTACAAACTCAACCCATGGTCCTGGACATTCACTATCAAGTCTACCTTCCATGCTAAAACCTTTGGGTAGGTTGCAGTAATAATGCGTAACATCATTAGCGTAAACGAATCGAGATTCGCTGTCTTTTATGATCCAAAAATCGTTGCTGTTTTCCATGTATGATATAAAAGCATCAAAGCTTTTTGAATGAACATCCAGATCTCTGTTTACAGAGAAACTCATCGTGTTATCTTTCATAATTTCACCTATCATGATTGAACTATAAAACTGTGATAACGTCCATGTGAGGTATCCCAAAAAACTGCTTTTCGCGCGGTTAAGCGAGTTTTGGTCGGAGCATAAGGTTCTGTTAGACAGAACCCTAATGGCATAGTGACGACAGCAATGTTGTGCATCGTTATGCCAGAGGTATATAGGGATTAGGGTTAATAAATCGGGTAGGAGCATAATTATCGTACCCCTTACCCCTGCAATATTCTTTTAACTGGCTTAATGAATTTATCCCTATTTTTTGGTAAATAAATTGTAACCTACTTTGTACCGTTCTATATGTGATACCTAATTTTCTCGCTATGTCTTTAGCGCTTAGCGATTGCAACGCAAAAAATATTATATCGAACTCTCTGTCGGTAAATAAATCAGTTGGTGTGCCGAAAGTTAATGAGTCAGGATGCCTGTTGTTTTCAAAATGGTACATGGCATAAATTTCAAGTTTTTTACCGTGCCCCACAACCCCAATACATTCTCCATCCTTCATTAGCGGTGTGACATTGAGCATAAATGGTTGGATTATTTTTTCTCTTCCTCCGTAAGTGAAGGTGTTTAGTACCGGAATGGTTTTTTGGCTAATTCTTACGTTTTTATCATTAGCTTGTATAATATCTTCAAATTCAGACCACGGTGCTGGACATTCACTATCAAGCCTCCCTTCTATATTAAAACCTTTAGGAAGGCCGCTATAATAGATCATAATATCATTGGCATAGACAAATCGAGACTCGCTGTCTTTTATGATCCAAAAATCGTTGCTGTTTTCCATGTATGATATGAAGGCATCAAAGCTTTTTGAATGAACATCCAGATCTTTATTTACAGAGAAACTTATCGTGTTATCTTTCATAATTTCACCCATCATGATTGAACTGTAAAACCGTGATAACGTCCATGTGAGGTATCCCACAAAACTGCTTTTCGCGCGGTTAAGCGAGTTTTGGTTGGAGCATAGGGTTCTGTTAGACAGAACCCTAATGGCATAGTGACGACAGTAATGTTATGCATTGTTATGCCAGAGGTATATAGGGATTAGGGTTAATAAATCGGGTAGGAGCATAATTATCGTACCCCTTACCCCTGCAATATTCTTTTAACTGGCTTAATGAGTTTATCCCTATTTTTTGGTAAATAAATTGTAACCTGCTTTGTACCGTTCTATATGTGATACCTAATTTTCTCGCTATATCTTTAGCACTTAGCGATTGCAAAGCAAAAAATACTATATCGAACTCTCTATCGGTAAATAAATCAGTTGGTGTGCCAAGAGTTAATGTGCCAGGGTGCCTGTTGTTTTCAAAATGATACATGGAATAAATTTGAAGTTTTTTACCGTGCGCTACAATTCCAATGCATTTTCCATCCTTCATTAGCGGTGTAACATCGACTAGAAACTGTTGGATTATTTTTTCTTTTCCGCCGTAAATGAAAGTGTCTAGTACCGGAATGGTCTTTTGGCTAATCCTTACGTTCCTTTCATTAGCTTGTATAATATCTTCAAATTCAGCCCACGGTGCTGGACATTCACTATCAAGCCTTCCTTCTATATTAAAACCCTTAGGAAGACCACTGTAATAAAATGCAACATCATTCGCATAGACGAATCGAGATTCGTTATCTTTTATAACCCAAAAATCGTTGCTATTTTCCATGTATGATATGAAAGCGTCAAAGTTTTCTGAATGAATATCCAGATCTTTATTTACAAAAAAATTCATGCTTTTATCTTTCATAATTTCACCTATCATGATTAAACTGTGATAACCTCCATGTGAGGTATCCCACAAATCCGTCCTTCGCGCGGTTAAGCGAGTTTTGGACGGGGAGTAGAGTTCTTAGGCAGAACCCTAATGGCATAGTGACGACAGTAATGTTATGCATTGTTATGCCAGAGGTATATAGGGATTAGGGTTAATAAATCGGGTCGGGGCGTAGTTATCGTACCCCTTACCCCGGCAATATTCTTTTAACTGGCTTAATGAATTTATCCCTATTTTCTGATAAATGATATGCAGCCTGCTTTGTACTGTTCTATATGTGATACCTAATTTTCTCGCTATATCTTTAGCACTTAGCGATTGCAAAGCAAAAAATACTATATCGAACTCTCTGTCGGTAAATAAATCAGTTGGTGTGCCAAAAGTTAATGACTCTGGATGAATGTTGTTTTCAAAATGATACATGGAATAAATTTCAAGTTTTCTACCATGTCCCACAACCCCAATACATTTTCCATCCTTCATTAGCGGTGTAAGATCGGCTAAAAATGGCTGGATCATTTTTTCTTTCCCGCCGTAAGTGAAAGTGTTTAGTACCGGAATGGTTTTTTGACTCGCCATTACGTTTTTATCATTAGCTTGTATAATATCTGCAAATTCAGCCCACGGTGCTGGACATTCACCATCAAGCCTCCCTTCTATATTAAAACCTTTAGGAAGGTCGCTGTAATAAAGCGCAACATCATTCGCATAGACGAATCGAGATTCGTTGTCTTTTATAATCCAAAGATCATTGCTGTTTTCCATATATGATATGAAAGCATCAAAGCTTTTTGAATGAACATCCAGATCTTTATTTACAGAGAAACTCATCGTGTTAGTGTTATCTTTCATAATTTCACCCATCATGATTAAACTGTAAAAACTTCCATGTAAAGCTATCATTTTTACGACACAATGGATAATTATATTTATGAGTTTTGGGGCACCTATTTGGTGCGGATGATTCTACAAAGGGTAAATATCTTCAATATGCTAATATTTTATATTGTGTGAAATTTTTCTTGTTGATTATGTTATTAATGAAATATTTCAATATGAAATACACTGGATGGAATGTGTGAGAATTTACGCTGTAGGATCTGACTCGTTCAGGTTAAATCATGTGAACTATCGTTTTTCGTGCTATCTGAAAGAAAAGGATTATAGAAACTTTCACTTATTCAAGTATTAAAACTTTCCCCTCATAAAGTTATCAGTGAAAAATGAGAAAAAAATTGGCTTTATTCGCGCTCATATAAAAAACACCATACCTTAAATACGCCAGTTTAAATTTGCTTTATATCACTTTAACCCGTCAAACCGCTTGGTGGATTAATTCGCCAGATCTTTAATCATCGTTGATGCGAAAACATCCCCTCGTTTTTTAAATGGGTTTGTTAGCAACTTGAGGAGAAGTAAAACTCACCTGCTTTTGTACCCAAAAAAACTGCATAAAACGTAATGGTTTCCCATACCTATAAAGGTGTAATAATGTGATGTAACAACAAAAATTTGTATAAAATACCATCTGTTACGATTTAATCGGCTGGTTCTCGCGCTTTAGATCCCAAAATTTAAAGAATGGCATTTGCTTCCTGGGGAAGACTCCTTATATTCACACGCCTTGTATTTTTTTAACAATTGTAGCAATGGTGGATCAGATATCACCGGCGCTAATGGAGTCACCATGGATGCTTCTGAATCTTTAACATTAGCCATGAAGCCAAATTTTTCTAATAAAAAAGGCTTAATTATTCTGGCTGCTGATATTGCATTACTATTTATTCTACTTAATACATTACCGTTTGGTGAGAAAGCTAATGCAGGTTTAGCACTAATGGTATTTGTTGGCGTGCTGTGGCTTACCGAAGCTATTCACGTCACTATTACTGCATTATGCATTCCAATTCTGGCAGTTGGTATGGGGTTGATGAATACGGGAGATGCGCTGAAATCTTTTGCTAATCCCATCATCTTCCTGTTTTTTGGTGGTTTTGCTCTGGCAACGGCACTTCACATCCAAGGACTGGACAGACTGATTGCTAACCGTCTGCTGATGATTGCCCGTGGACGTTTGTCTGTAGCGGTGATGTTGCTGTTTGGTGTGACGGCTGGCCTTTCCATGTGGATCAGTAACACGGCGACTGCCGCGATGATGCTGCCATTAGTATTGGGTATTTTGTCCAATCTGGATGCGCGTTCTGAGCGCCATACGTTTGTATTTGTGTTGTTGGGGGTGGCTTATAGTGCAAGTATTGGTGGTTTAGGTACGCTGGTCGGTAGCCCACCAAACGCGATTGCTGCCGCTCAACTGGGTATCGATTTTTTCAATTGGATGAAATTTGGCATTCCTTTGGTTGTTATTTTGATGCCAATGATGGTGGGTGTCATGTATCTGATGCTGCGACCGAATTTGAATCATAAATTCGACATGAAGCTGGAAAAACAGGATTGGACTGGCAAACGTCTGATTACCATGCTGATCTTCCTATTAACCGTATTCTGTTGGATCTTTAGCACGGTTATCAGTTCTGCCTTAGGGGGCGTGAAAGATCTGGATACTATTATCGCTATTGGCGCTGCCGTTCTGATTGGTATAACGGGGGTGGCGAGTTGGTTCCAGATCCAGAATAATACCGAGTGGGGTGTATTGATACTGTTTGGTGGTGGTTTGACTTTAAGCGCTATTTTGAAAAATTCAGGTGCTAGTGAAATCATGGCGAATGGTATGGCCGCCACTTTCGGTGCAAGCCATTGGTTTGTGATTATTGTTGCGGTCGCTGCATTTATTATCTTCCTGACTGAATTTACCAGTAATACAGCTAGCGCAGCTTTGCTAGTACCAATATTCGCAACCGTTGCGGAAGCGTTGGGTATGCCGATAATGACGCTGACACTTATTATCGGTTTCGGGGCATCCTGTGCCTTTATGTTGCCGGTTGCTACACCACCTAATGCGATTGTTTTCAGCTCCGGTCATATTAAACAGACTGAAATGGTCAGAGTGGGTATAGTGCTGAATATTGCCTGCATCGCGATCATCTCTCTGTTTGCTTGGTTATTCTGGTTGTAACTGAAAATTTACTCATGTCCCTCTGGATATAATAACTATTCAATATCCCCATCAAATGTACGGTGGGGATATTGTGCCGATAACCCTATAATGCATTCCTACTGATTTTGAGTAGCCTAAAGTCTTACAATTTAGTCGCTTCAATCTAAGGTGAGGTCTGCTGACAAAACGGGTATTTCACGTCAACTTTGGTCATCAAGAATTCTCTAATAAATGACAGAGTTTTATATGATGATCACCGCATTGAATACATGACCGAAAAAATAATGACAATAAATTCAAATGATTACGCTAAATAAACCTATTGGAAAGCATACCAAGCTTAATACAATTTTCATCACGAAAAATAACAAATAATTTACCATTTTTTCAATGGGTTATATTTTTAGTTGTGATGGAATTCACAAATATATTAACTATTATATAGCTGAAATAATAAAAACTGTTAATATTACAAAGTCGGGTTAAATTTTAACCCGTAGTATTTGTTAAAGAAAATCCTATAGGAGGATAAAATGAATGTGATAACAGAGCAAGCATTTAACCACTGACTAATGATGAAACATTGAATTATAATAATGGTTTGATGAGTTCATTTCCTAATTTTAGTTGGGTACAAATCGCAAATATATAAAGTATCATTTACCTTAAAATATTAGGGTCATTTCATCGTCAGATTATGCAATTTATGCAGACAGATTATTTGATGTAAAAAAGACAATGTCATATTTAGTTTGTAGCGGGATTAGAGCCTTTAAATGATTTAGTACAAGGAATGGAATTTTTTTCAAAAAATGGCATAGTTCCAGCAATAGCAGTCTTTCATCCCGACCATGGTTCTGAATATCAAAATCACCCTAGACCTATTTTTGAAGATATTTATAAAACATATGCTGAGATGCATAAGTTATATAAAAAATATGGATTCAAACCATTTATTATCGGTAGTGGTAGAAATTCACTTGATACTGAGGCGTATTACGGGGAAAAAAAGAAATGATTAAACGCGGTTTATTTATAGCTTTTGAAGGAAATGATGGTGCAGGTAAATCAACAATTTCACGCGAAGTTTATGATATTTTATCTCTAGATTATAATAATATTGTTTTTTTGGATAAGAATTATCCTTTATTACCATCTGGCTATAGTATGTATCACATGGGAAAAATACGAGATGTGCTTTGGGATTATGACATTTCAGCTCCATTGAGTGAACTGGGTGACCGGCATTGGATTCTATTGATAGCATCATGGTTTGCTGTTTTGGATAGTTTAATTATTCAACCTTATTTATTGCAAGGTAAAATTATTATATGTGATAGTTGGTATTATAAATATTTAGCAAGGTTCTTACTTAAATCTACGGAATTAGCAGAATTAAGTAATTCGGTTCTATCTATAAATACAAAGCCGGACATGGTTATATATCTTGATGTTCCTCCAGGCATTGCTGAAAAAAGAAAAAAAATATTAAATCCTAGTGAATCTGGAAAATTAGAGACAAATGAAAAATATGATTTTATAGAGTATCAAAAACACGCTCTTAATCAATACCAGACATTTTATGATGACACTTGGAAAATTGTTGATACCGACACCTTAACTAAAGATGCAGTCATTAAATTAACCGTGGATATTATTCAAGGGGAAATACTAAGAAAGATGTAATTACTGTAAGCACTATATTTATTAAGTCTATTTTAGTTGGGGAAAAATGATGGATAAAGAATTTCGAAAATTAATATTAGCCTCATCAGGAAATTCTTTCACCTTGTATTTGGAGATGATAATATCATTCACGCTAATCACATATCATTGGAACGGTGGAGCGATATATTCATCTTTATATACAATTTCATATGCTGCATCGTTACTATTTTTAACGCCCTATGTTTCGTCATTTGTAGATGAAAATATAAAACCGAAAAAGTGCATTATTATTATTTCGTTACTTTGCGGTGTTATTACCATATTTCAATACAACATTGATGATATTAATATATATATTCTTTATTCTTTTATTAAAAACATCCTTCGTTTATTTCTAGGACCTTCTAATTTTATAATATTAAAAAACATATCAACCAACCAATTTGAAAAGAAATTTAGTTATTGGCAGGTTTTATTTCAAATATACAAAATGGCGGCCCCGTTATTTTTAGGTTTTATTCTTATCTATTACTCAATAAAACAGACTCTTGTTTTAGTATCAATGTTTTATTTTATTTCAGCAATCTTATATATTTTTGTTTCAGAACCATTGATTAATGTTAACCGCAAGAAAAACAAGATATCACTAACTAATTACTTCAATATAATGAAAGACAATAAAATATTGTTTCCATTTATTGTTATTTCTACTTTAACTTGTTTTGGCTATCTATCAGATAGCTTAATAGCGCTTAGCTTTATGGAACAGGGACTAAATGGAAGCCATTATAGTTTTGCTGTGTGCCTTTCTGGTATTTCAGGTGTTTTAATTGGTTTAGTATTTGGAAAGTATAAGATTAACATATCTTTAAGTATTATATTGTTTTCATTCTTTTTGTGGGGGACGGGGTATCTTTTAATAGGAATAACAAATCAATTTAATTATTTATCTCCTGATAAAATCAGTTTATTTTTTATATTTTTAGCAATGGTAATAATAGGAGTAGGATCGTCTATGAATAATATTATTATTACCCTTTATATGCAGAAATTTGCAACTAATGATAATTCAGCTAAAATATTTGGCTTAACGTCAATTTCTGTTGGTCTTTCCATGTTTATTGGCCCTTTGATAGGTTCCACAATATCCTATTTTTTTTCCATAAGCATCGTTTTTTTTACAACATTTATCGGTATTTTTTTAACCATAATTGTGGTTGTTTTAATAAATCGTAAATCCACGTCATGATACGGCTTTATCCTTTTACTATCGTGGTAACCCAGTGAATAAAAAACACAATTTCAGAAAGTTTAATTTCGGCAATAGCAATTATTATTAAATTCTTTCGAGTAAATATAGGTTCTCAAACCCCATGTAACCCCATTGACCTCTTCTTTATTCGGCAAGGTTGTTTTTATGGCAGCCACACGGTATTTCAGATTGAATACCATTATTGTTGAAAGACAGCTTGACTATCAGAAATTCATTCTCATATGTCTGACGATTTGGTGAGTCTGAGAGGGATCGAGGTTCATATGTCGATTTAACCTGACAGATACCGATATAAAGGTATCTGTCAACTAAATCTGTGTTATGACCTCGATTTATTATGCAGAAAATATCTACAAAGCGTCATTATCATCATCGTATGTCCGATTCATTTCTTGAATAGTAAATTCTTTGACGGATTGAACTTTGATTGGGCCGTTGGGACCATATTTGTAGATATTTCCAGCCAGATTGCTGACTAAATACATGACATACGACATTCTATCGCGCTGCCCGTTGCGTTCTGTACGAACAACACCGTGCACATTGGCCCGAACATTCGGTATTAAATCTTCTGTCAGCACTTCGATCGAACTACCAAAGTTGATAATCAGGTATCCCGGAACAGGATCAATAGCCAAAAGCTCATCATTTATGTAAGCCAATAGGCCACGTTCAGTCGATCTTAGGATGGTCACCCATCCTGAATCCCGATGAAATTTAGAGCCTCGGGTGGCTTTCTCTGATCGGAAGTGGTTAAACGATAACATCTGGTTTTTTAGCCCTTCTGAAATACCATTGGTGATGAGTTCCCAGTCACGACGAGGAATACCAACATAAGTTAACACAGAGCGTAGTACACATATACCGACGTGTGCCATATGGTGACCCAGTGTCGTGACCTCTGATGGCATGAGGTTCCAATGTTCCCGTTCGAGGCGGAAATGTTCCCATTGATCATGTTCTCTGTCGAAATAACCTTCGTAACCATTGGAAAAAGTACATGATTTGAATCCCGTATAGGGTCGAAGGTCACCTTCTGTGGCGGGTTCAAAGAAGTGGTGTGCAAATCGATCGCCGTGTTCAAAATCCATATATGGTGGTGCTTTTAGGAGGAAGAAACCATCCCGGAGGGCTCGGTTAAAGCCGTCGTTGTCAGTAAAAATAAGATTATCTCCCTCTAGATAGGAGCGCGCCATGTCTGCTGATTTATATTTTTTTGAGACTTCTCTTTCCGATGGCATTGGGGGTAGTTTGACTGGCGCTCGCGTTGTTGATGATGTTGTCATAATGATCGTCCTTAGATGTGGTAAAAGAACTTTTGTTTATTCTTTTGTATCTCGGAAATGTATATTGCCGATATTACATGTGGTGCTTATTCTTATATTCTTATATTCTTATATTCTTATATTCTTATATTATTTATTATAGTGTATTAATCTGTTTTTTCGTTATATTAAAGTCTGGTTAATTATATTAACTAGTTTATTTGTTAAAATGCTAAGTAACTATTCGGCAAAGTAATTGATATTGATTGTTAACTATCCTAGCTGACTTTTTGAATATTACAAGAATTTGATGGTTTATATATGAGAAATAATGGAAATATGAATGACCATAATGGAGTCATGTTTTTTTAATTGGTTGTTAATATTGATGTTTTATAAATTGCTTGGTTGGTTTTATTGCTTTTATTATTTATTGTTAAACATGATAATTCATCAATGATATTTTTATGGTTTTCATTAAATTTAGTAATTAATATTTTATCGTGATTATATTGTTATATTATTCTCTTGTGCTGTTTATCGATTCGTTCGATTTCGGAAAGGATAAGTTAAGGTTTATTCCACTGAATTAGGAATAGATGGCCCTAAGATAGGACCATCTATTATCTTGCTTCAACAATACTTACTAGAAAATATTTCAAGCTTCATCATAATATTCATTGATGTAAAGCGTTAATTCAATTCCTGGCTTGAACTCTGTTGTTTTTATGCCATTGTTCCAGTTCATTAAGTCCTTAATGTTGATACCGTGACGTTTAGCAATACTGGCGATTGAATCACCTTGGCGGACTCGGTAAATAATGGCATTGTCATTATTTACCCTTAATACTTGTCCAATTTTCAACAATCTGGCAGTTTTCAGATTATTCATGCGTTGTAATTCACGGGTGGAAACATTAAACCGCTTTGCAATAGCGGATAATGTATCACCTGAACGAACTTTATATTGGCTTTGTTTACTCAGTCGGCGGTTGTTTTTAGCAACTTCTTGACGAATATTGCTCAGAACTGTTTTATTTGCCAGCGAATTTTTAAACTGATCAACTTTTGCCTTTGGCAGCATGATGTAATGTGGACCGTTAGGCGATGTCACTCCTCGTTTATACCCAGGGTTATAGGCTTTAATAGATGTCAGGGACATGCCAGCCAGTTCTGCGGCTTGAGACAGCGTGATTTGTTGACCAACATCAACTTGAGCAAGTGCCCGCTGGTTATTGGATTTTGGCAGCGTAATACCATATTTATCACTGTGACGGATGACATCACTGAGCGCCAGAACTTTAGGTACATAGAGCGCAGTCTCCCGTGGTAGTGATAATGACCAAAAATCCGTTGGCTTACCTTTTGCCGCATTTTCTTTCATTGCACGCATAACACGGCCTTCGCCGCTGTTGTAAGCAGCAATAGTCAATAACCAGTCACCATTGAACATTTTATTCAGACGTTGTAACAGATTCAGGGCGGCAGTTGTTGATGCGGCAACGTCCCGGCGCGCGTCGTACCATTTATCCTGAGTAAGACCGTAATTGCGGCCCGTATCCGGGATAATCTGCCACAAACCAGCGGCCTTGGCGCGTGAGGTAGCATGCGGGTTAAAAGCACTCTCCACTATGGGTACCAGTACCAGTTCCATCGGCATATCGCGTTGCTTGATCTGCCTGACTATCCAGTACATATACGGTTCAGCCCGTAAAGTTACATCGTGGAGATAGCTCTTGTTTTTCAGGTAATAATTTCGTTGTTCACGAACCCTGTAATTATCAGGGAGCTTCATCTTCAACTCATCACGGATGTATCTCCACAGCTCCTGTTGAGCGCTGGGATCACCATCCTTCCAGTAGGCAGCAAACTGATTGGTGTCATCAGTTGCTGCTATCTTGCCTGTTTTTAGACTCGTTGAAGACGAATTCTGTGCCCGTTGCCCGGCTGTCGTCGACCAATCAGGTCCGGATTGACAGCCAACCAGCAAGACAGATGCGAACAGAATCGCTTTTGTCTTCATAATTAATTTTTATAGTTGCTTAAAAGACGAGCAATAATACTTATCTTGGCTTGATATGGCAACTATTTAAATCAGAATTGGTCTTTTTGTATTCTTAGCTGACGGAAAACGCTAGAAAGCGGTTGAGAGTGAGGTGTGATTCCAATATTTCTTTGTAAATCAATATTATCGCATTTTAAGAAAACATTGATTTTTTTCTCAGTTTGTAACGTGGTTGGTACTGTTGGTTGATTATTTTCCCTCATTTTAGTTACTTTTTGCTGGTATTCGCTAATAGTCTGGTTGGGTAAAACAGCATGAGCAAACTTCATATTAGAAACTGTATATTCATGGGCGCAACAGATAAGTGTGTCATCAGGTAATTCAGCTATTTTTCCTATAGATGTGTACATTTGTTCAGCGGTGCCTTCAAAGAGACGTCCGCAACCACCAGAGAACAATGTGTCTCCACAAAAAAGGTAAGGAGCTTGATAAAAAGCAATGTGTCCCAGAGTATGGCCTGGAACATCGATGATCTGGAAAGAAAAATGACCGAAATTGATGCTATCACCGCCACATACTATCATGGTGGCACCTTTGCTCTGGGTTTCTGCTGGGCCGTATACTAGTAGCTCAGGGAATCGATCAATAATTCCAGGGACGCCTCCAACATGATCGTGATGATGATGGGTGAGTAAAATTGCATCAGGTATCCAGCCGCGAGATTTCAAGGTATCAAGAACAGGTTGTGATTCTGCCGGATCAACGATGACAACATGTCTGTTTTCGTCACAAAGTAACCAAATGTAATTATCCGAAAGGGCAGGAATGCTGATAAGCTCCATTGTATACCTCTTATTAACAGCGGGTTATAAGGAAAAGAAGCCATGAAATCTGCACATACAATACAGAACATAAATCCCCCGGCTTCTTGGGCTGATTTACCTTGGGGGGAGTATTACCGTGCCGCTTTGGAGCGCCAATTACAACCCTGGTGGCCGAAAATATTTGGTTTCCACCTGTTGAAAGTCGGTAATTTGAGTGCTGAAATTGACAGTAATGGCTGTCCTATTTTTAATCAGATTAATGTAGGTAAGGAAGGCAAGAATATGCAGGTGATTAGCGATCCTTACCATCTGCCGTTTGAAGAAAAGTCCGTCGATGCTTGCTTACTGAGTCATATGCTGGCTTACAGCGCTGATCCCCATCGTCTTTTACGGGAAGTTGACCGGGTGATGATTGATGATGGCTGGCTCATCATCAGTGGTTTTAATTCATTGAGTCTGCTGGGTTTGGGGAAATTAGTACCGGGATTGTGGCGCCATCAACCCTATTGCAGCCGGATGTTCTCCCTGATGCGCCAACTTGATTGGTTGAGCCTGCTTAATTATGAAGTGGTGTATCGTAACAGCTTTCAAATATTGCCTTGGCGAAATGAAACAGGTTTTTCTAATCGGCACTTGTCTGTATTAGGCTGTGTTAGTCTGATTATTGCCCGCAAACGCACACTGCCATTAACACTAAACCAGAGAAAAGTGACGCGATTAAAACCTAAATTGGGCAATGCCGTTGGCGTAACAAAATGTTACCGAAAGCGTAATTAATCTTTATTTTCGAGATATCCAGAGTCGGTTTCTGTTGGTGAGTTTGCCGCCGCCCGGGCCAATTCATCACAACGTTCATTTTCATCATGTCCGGCGTGGCCTTTGACCCATTGCCAATCAATGTCATGGCGACTAATGGCTTGCTCAAGACGCCGCCATAAATCGACATTGATGACAGGAGATTTATCGGCTTTACGCCAGCCACGTTTTTTCCAGTTATGAATCCATTGTGTAATGCCTTGACGCACATACTGGCTGTCGGTGGTTAAGACAATTTTGCAAGGGCGAGTCAGCGTTTCCAGGCCAATAATTGCCGCCATGAGCTCCATTCTGTTGTTTGTTGTATGATAAAATCCTTCGCTAAGGGTTTTTTCGTGTTGTTGATAACGTAATAACACACCGTAGCCCCCAGGCCCCGGATTGCCGAGACAAGATCCATCGGTGAAAATTTCTACCTGCTTGCCCATATCTGGTAGACTCTTCTTATTCAATTCAAAACCCTGAGTTTGACATAAAAAGGCATTATGAGCACGGCAATTACACGACAAGTTGTTCTTGATACCGAAACTACCGGTATGAATAAATTAGGTGTTCACTATGAAGGGCACAAAATTATCGAAATTGGGGCGGTGGAGGTTATTAACCGTCGTCTAACCGGTCGCCATTTTCATGTCTATATTCAGCCGGATAGATTGGTCGATCCTGAGGCATTTGAAGTTCACGGAATCAGTGATGAATTTTTGCAGGATAAACCGCTGTTTGCTGATATTGCAGATGAATTCATTGAATTTATTCGCGGCGCTGAATTGATTATCCATAACGCTCCCTTCGATATCGGTTTTATGGATTATGAATTTGGGAAACTGGGCCGTGATATTCCACCAACGGCTGATTTCTGTAAGATTACCGATAGCTTGCAATTAGCAAGAGCGTTGTTTCCGGGAAAAAGAAACAACCTTGATGCGTTATGTGATCGTTATGATATAGACAATTCTAAACGAACCTTACATGGGGCGTTACTCGATGCTGAGATATTGTCTGATGTCTATTTGATCATGACAGGCGGACAGACTTCTCTTGCTTTTTCAATGGAAGGGGAGATTGCTGGCGGTGCGAATGTTTCTGAAATACAGCGTATTACTCGGCCTCAAACGGCATTAAAAGTTATTTATGCAACGGATGAAGAGCTCGCCGCTCATGAATCCAGGTTGGATTTCGTGGAGAAGAAAGGTGGGAGCTGTTTATGGCGTATAAATTCTGGACAAAGCTAACATAAAATTGCAGATAAATTACCTTTTTGGGTGAAAAGTTGATCAGGTGCGCCGCTTTGTTATAAAAAATATTGACGGAATGATCTTGGATTCGTAATATTTACCCCGTTCTCAACCAGAACACTGCGCGGTGCGGTAGTTCAGTTGGTTAGAATACCGGCCTGTCACGCCGGGGGTCGCGGGTTCGAGTCCCGTCCGCACCGCCAAAGATTCCGAAGCCCTGGGTAGTTGCCCGGGGCTTTTTTATCTATACTTATATCATTCAGTAATCTCTCGATGATAGACAATGATGGAATTGCATTGAAATAAGCCATCAAGATGTTACCAGCTTTCTATAGTGCTTGTTTCTGAAATTCTTATTAGGAATTTATTTTCTTTGCCAGGTTTATAGCGTGATGGCCAAATATCTGATGGATGTAAACCTAATTCAGTAGCGATTAATGCCTCTCCCTTAGGCCACGGGCGATGTAATGCATTACTCAGTGTCGATGATGCTAAGCCAGCTTTTCGAGAAACGGCTGAAAGATTTGTCCCTTGTTTTCTGAGTGCGGCAATAATATCTGCTGGATGCCAGTCTTGAATATCCATAAATAATCTCCAAATTTTAATTATGAGAAAATATTGATAATAGATGAATTATCAATATTTTGACTGTTTGGTAGTAATTAAGTGCAGATTATCAATGAAAGTTACTTAAATAGGCTATCGGAGAGAATACTGAATAATGGTATTAATTACTTTATGACAAAATATGACCTATATATTGAAGGTGTTTTTCTGAGTGTAAAGATGATTATTATTACTTTGAAAAATATTCTTAATTTAATAACCAGAATAACTAATAGTTTCTTATAAATACTTTCACGGTATTTTCAAGATAATTTATTAGTGATAATAAATATTAAATTTAAATAAATGTAGTGAAGTTTATTATCTTTTGCAAAACATGACTCTGAGATTCTATTCAATATATTATTTGGTTGAGTAGTCGTAAATCCAATTTTCTTACATATTGATAGATTCATATTTTTCCCTTATAACGTTATTGTTTGGTAATAATTTGAATATAAAGATGAGATTTACGAGTAAGGGAATAAAAATCTCTCTGGTATATAAAGGTTAAAATTATTCATATGGCAATACTCCTCAAATTGAGAATTAGAGCTCACTTTTAGTTTATGATATGTTTTTTCTATCTGGTTTTTTACAAATTGATAAGGAATATTAAGTCTCTCACTGATTTCCCTCTTGCTGTATTTTGCTATAAATAGGAAAATAATTTCCCATTCTTGTTGGGAAAATTGTTCTGAGGGTGCGCAAAACATAATGGATGGTGGCAGTTTTCCATTGAAAAATTCCTTTAAAGCAAGTGCTTTTGCTTTCCGTCCATGAAAAATAATACCAATACATTCATTATCTTCGTTATAAAAAGGGAATTTCTCGAAGAAATAGGAAGAGAGACGTTTTTCTTTGCCAAATCTATGTGTTTCTAATGAGCATATACTTTTTTCCAAACGCATGACTGTTCTGTCATGTCGTTGAAAGTGCTCTTCAAAAATTGCTCCTGCCCAAGGTAGTTCACAATCAAAACGCCCTTCAACGTTTAAATCAAGCGGAATATCTTGTAGCATGGCCATTGCTTTATTTTCATAAATAAAGCGAGTGCTTTTATCTTTAATGCCCCAAGGATCAGTGCTCTGTTTCATGGTATTTATTATCTGTGCTGATATACTGTTTTTCGTTTTCATCTGTTTTATTTTCCATATTATATAAACATTTTACTTCCAGGTTTTAAAAATCTTTCAGGGACATAGAGGTCAAAATCATTAAGGCGGCAATATTCAGCCAATTGTTGACCAGAGTTAATACCAATTTTCTTGTATATCCGTAACATATGCGTTTCTACTGTGCGATAAGAAATATTCAGTATTCGCCCGATTTGTTTACTGGTGTATTTCTGTAGAAATAGAAAAATGACATCCCATTCCCGTTGAGTAAATAGCTCGGAAGGTGGCTGGAACATGATGGAAGCCGGGAGCTTACCATAAAAAAAGCGTGTCAGAGAAAAGGCTTCGGCTTTCCAGGCATGGAAAATGACACCGACACATTGATTATCCTCATTATAAAATGGAAACTTTTCGAAGAAGTAGGAGGAAAGTAATTTTTCTTTACCGTATAAATGGGTTTCTAATGAGCATATTCTTTGTTCTGCTTGCATTACTGCTCTGTCATGGATCTGAAATTGTTCTGCAAAAGCGGCACCTGCCCAAGGTAGATCATTGTCCAGACGTCCTTCTACATTAAAACCACGGGGAAGATCGCGTAACATAGCCATTGCCTTGTTTTCATAGATAAAACGAGAACTTTGATCTTTTATTCCCCAGGGTTCATGACTGGTTTCCATTAGATTGATAATTTGAGACGATACGGTTAATTTTTTATAGCTCACAATATAATTCCTATTGTTATTAGAAAAATATCTGGGTTTTATACCCTTCATCTTTCAAGCTGCTGCTTTGTTGGCTGCTTTCACTCACCCCAGTCACATCGTTATCTATGCTCCTGGGGATTCGTTCACTTGCCGCCTCGCTGCAACTCGAAATCTATTAGGTATAGATTTGAATGAATAGAAACTTACAACTCTTGCATGGTTTGCATCACTTTTTGATCCTGACGACAATATTCTTCTGTATATTCGGCAATAGGTGAAGGTAATTCGTCCGTTGACAGTCCTGCAATATCGAAATCTTCAGGCAAATTGAACAGTTGGTAAAAAGCAGGGTTTGCGTATATAAATTTTGATTGGCGATCTTTAGCGCCCCACGGTTCATTACTTTTTTCCCACATGTAAATTAATTGCGGAGTGATATTATTTGGTCTGTTTTTGATATTTGACATGAAATGCCCTGGCTGTTAATTAAGTCATCATCTGTATGTCTATTTTATGTGTCCTATTTAAAATAACCCGATTATATAATGGATTGCAATAATTAATTCGCCAAAAAATAATATTTTTTTTATTTTATCTATATCTGTTAATTAAATTGCTTATTATTTTAGGTAAAAATATCATCATATAAGAAAATATAACTATAAGTATTATTTTATTTTAAATTGTTTATTTTCTTAATTGATATTAAAATAATATTGGTTTTTGATTGGTGTTTTTTATATGTATTCACTATTGATAAATTAAATTATTAAGAGAACATTGTCCTATAATTGGGAACAATATAAACAGTTAATTTAGTCGCCGAAAATTGCCATGAATCAAAAATGTGTCACCGCTTAATTGGCTATTTTATCTCTTGATTTATAACTAATATACCCAATGGATTTCAAGATGCATCGCGACGGCAAGTGAACGAATCCCCAGGAGCATAGATAACGATGTGACTGGGGTGACTGGGGTGACTGGGGTGACTGGGGTGACTGGGGTGACTGGGGTGAGTGAGTGCAGCCAACAAAGAGGCAACTTGAAAGATAACGGGTATAGCTGTGTTTAATTCATTTACCCCTTTATATGCACAATGAGTTTGTTTATTACTCTGATGATGCTGAAATTCATTATAGAACAGTAAGGCAAATCAAAGAATTACCGTTCAGATGAAATTAAGATAGTTTCCTGGTATTTGGCTTTAAAGATTGCGGTTTGTACGCTGTACTGAGAAAATTATCCCCCTAAACGTTTTTATCCCACTTGGAGTAGAAAATGACCACTCGTAAAACCCTTGCTAATGCTATTCGCTTCCTGAGCATGGATGCTGTGCAGAAAGCAAAATCAGGGCACCCTGGTGCGCCTATGGGAATGGCTGATATCGCTGAAGTTTTATGGCGTGATTATTTGAATCATAACCCAACTGATCCACATTGGGTCGATCGTGATCGTTTTGTATTGTCTAACGGTCATGGTTCTATGCTGATTTATAGCCTGTTGCATCTCACTGGTTATGATGTTTCAGTTGATGATCTGAAAAATTTCCGTCAGTTACACTCTAAAACCCCAGGCCATCCTGAGTATGGTTATACTCCAGGCGTGGAAACGACGACAGGTCCTTTAGGGCAGGGGATTGCCAACGCAGTAGGTTTTGCGATTGCTGAACGCACTCTGGCCGCGCAATTTAACCGTCCTGGTCATGAGATCGTTGACCATAATACTTATGTCTTTATGGGTGATGGCTGCATGATGGAGGGCATTTCTCATGAAGTTTGCTCTCTGGCGGGAACGTTAAAGTTAGGCAAGTTGGTTGCTTTCTATGATGACAATGGCATTTCTATTGATGGTCATGTTGAAGGCTGGTTTACGGATGATACGGCAAGCCGTTTTGAGGCTTATGGCTGGCATGTGATTCGCGGTGTTGATGGTCATAATGCAGATTCAGTCAACGCTGCTATTGAAGAAGCACGTAAAGTTGCTGATAAACCTTCTTTGTTGATGTGCAAAACGATTATCGGTTTTGGCGCGCCAACCAAAGCGGGTACCCATGATTCTCATGGCGCGCCATTGGGCGATGGGGAAATTGCCTCGACTCGCGAAGCACTGGGTTGGAATTATCCGGCATTTGAAATTCCAGCGGAAATCTATTCTGAGTGGGATGCAAAAGAAGCTGGCAATGTGAAACAAGCCGCTTGGAATGAAAAATTCGCTGCCTATGAAAAAGCGTATCCTGAATTAGCGGCTGAATTCAAACGTCGTACTGGTGGCGAGTTACCGACAAATTGGGAAGCTGAATCAAAAGCATTTATCGAACAGTTGCAAAAAAATCCGGCCAATATTGCCAGCCGTAAAGCATCTCAGAATGCCTTGGAAGCTTTTGGTAAGGTGTTGCCTGAATTTATGGGGGGATCTGCTGATTTGGCACCAAGTAACCTCACGATATGGTCAGGTTCTAAGCCATTGAACGAAGATCAGGCAGGTAACTACATCCATTATGGCGTTCGTGAATTTGGCATGTCAGCCATTATGAACGGTATTGCTCTGCATGGTGGTTTTGTGCCTTATGGTGCAACCTTCCTGATGTTCGTTGAATATGCCCGTAACGCAGTGCGTATGGCGGCATTGATGAAAATTCGCAGCATCTTTGTTTATACCCATGATTCAATTGGTTTGGGTGAAGATGGTCCGACTCACCAGCCAGTAGAACAGCTTGCCAGTTTGCGTGTGACGCCAAATTTGAGCACATGGCGCCCATGTGATCAGGTTGAATCTGCGGTGGCGTGGAAATACGCTATTGATCGTAAAGCAGGCCCATCCGCACTTATTTTCTCTCGTCAGAATTTGGCACAGCAAGAACGTACTGCTGAGCAGTTGGCTAATATTGAGAAAGGGGCTTACATCCTGAAAGATTGTCAGGGGCAGCCAGAACTGATTTTGATCGCAACGGGTTCGGAAATTGAATTGGCGGTGGATGCTTATAACCAATTGACTGAGGAAGGTCGTCAGGTGCGCGTAGTCTCTATGCCGTCTACTGACGCTTTTGATAAGCAAGATGCCGCATACCGAGAAGCGGTTCTGCCTGCTGCGGTTTCTGCACGTGTTGCAATCGAAGCGGGTATCGCCGATTACTGGTTTAAATATGTCGGTATGAATGGCGCTATCGTTGGTATGGATACATTTGGTGAATCAGCGCCTGCTGATCAGTTGTTTAAAACGTTTGGTTTCACTGTAGAGAATGTGGTCGCTAAGGCTAAAGCTCTGCTGAAATAATGAGTAAATTCATGAATGAGCGCACCTGAGGTAAACGTTGAGCGGGTGCGCTCTTTTTCTGCACGATGTCGTTATTGAAGATGGGTTGCGACAGTTTTCCTCGGCTTATGCCACGCAAATTCCAGGGACGGCTACTTTTTGGAATACGTGAGGCGAACCGACAATCCCATCAGGATACTTGGCGAGTTTCTCCTTGAATTCAGGGTCGGTGAACGCGGCGCGGAAACGCTCCAGATTCTCCCAAACGGCGTAGTTCATGAATGTGCCACTGCCAGCGATGCCGCGATGTAATTGTGCGGAAATCAGTCCTACCTTAGACCGGAAATATTCTGCATCTTCCTGCCAGGTTTCTATTAGGGTGTCAGCCATTGAGGGATCAACATGAAATATGTTCACCAGCACGATGGAGCCATCGGTGTTCGAAAATAACTGTTCCCGCAGGGTTACGTGGGTGTCCATTTCTTCTAGCTTGACCATTTCTATCTCCTGAAAATTATGTGTTTATACCCTTCATCTTTCAAGCTGCTGCTTTGTTGGCTGCTTTCACTCACCCCAGTCACATCGTTATCTATGCTCCTGGGGATTCGTTCACTTGCCGCTGCGCTGCAACTCGAAATCTATTAGGTATATATTTATGTTTGTATTGCTATCTGTAGTGCTATCTATAGCTATCTATAGTGCTATTTGGCACCGGTGATTCTTCCAGTTTCGTCTCCAAGCTGATCAAAGTGTTTAATGTCACTTTTAGCTCGTTAGGATCAGAGGATTGCACCAGTGATCCGACCCATTCAGCTTCCAGCGATATCGCCGCATCAAAAGTACGCCAACCCAGCTCGGTCAGTTGATAGAGTGGTGAGCGTTCATGCCGAGGATTAGTGATAGTTTTCACCATTCCTGAATTCAGCCCGAGATTCAATTGCTTTTGCACTCCTTGGCGTGTGATACCCATTGCGGCGGCAATCTGAGGCGCGGTAAGTGGATGTGGTGCGTGCGCAATCGCACCGAGTACTTGCCATCTCGCACTCGTGATTCCCAACGGGGCAACGAGCTGATCCCCTTTAGAGAGCAGTAGGGCGTTGAGCCGAAATACTGCCAATGTGATCTCAGTGAATACCTCAAACGCCGAAGTTTTCTCGGTTGACACGATTTACTTCCTTTTCCTTAGCGCCTCAAAAAACGACAACCAGTTTCCATTTGTTGAGATTGAATGTCAATATTTCAACAGCTGGTATTGATGATCAATGTCGCAGTTGTGAGTAAATATCTGTGGGATTGTTTCTTTTTGTTTGTCAGGTTCGGTGAGTATGAGCAAAAGTTTTTAAAGAGTAGGAAGCTTTGTTCTGGAAGGAGAGAAGATAAAGAGATCATTTTCCTGGTGACAATTAATTTCGGTATTTTCACTTCGTAGGTTGATCACTTTTTACTATTGCTATCAATTTCCTTTTCCCGTAATCTCATTATTTATAGCTGAATCGTTTCATTTTGTTGTCTGACGCGGTTTTCTGTGCTCGGTTTTGGTAATTTTGTGATAGACAATCAGTACATCAGTGATTGAGTCGGTTATTCTAAGCGGTTGCGTGGTAATAACTATATTCAGGGAGTAACATGACAATCAAGGTAGCAATAAACGGTTTCGGCAGAATAGGGCGCAGTATTTTACGTGCTCTTTATGAATCTGGGCGCCGGGCTGAAATTGCGGTTATTGCTGTTAATGAGCTGGCAGATGCTGAAGGAATTGCTCACTTGCTGAAATATGACTCTAGTCATGGTCGTTTTGCCTGGGATGTGCGTCTGAATAATGATGTGTTGCAGGTTGGTGATGATAATATTCGTTTGTTTCATCAACCTGATATATCGATGTTGCCTTGGCAAGAACTGGGGATTGATATTGTTCTTGATTGCAGTGGGATTTATGGCAGCAGAGCCGATGGCGAGGCACATCTTGCCAGTGGCGCCAAAAAAGTGCTGTTTGCTCATCCGGGGGGGAATGATTTAGATGCGACGGTGGTTTATGGTGTGAATCAGCACTTACTGACAGCAGAGGATCGCATTGTGTCTAATGCTTCCTGTACCACTAATTGCATTATTCCTATCATTAAATTATTGGATGATGAATTTGAGATTGAATCGGGTACAGTGACAACCATTCATGCTTCAATGAATGACCAACCGGTGATTGATGCTTATCACAAAGATTTACGGCGTACTCGGGCTGCTAGTCAGTCTATCATTCCGGTGGATACTAAGCTGGCCGCAGGGATAACCCGGATTTTTCCAAAGTTCTGTGACCGTTTTGAAGCTATCTCCGTGCGTGTACCAACGATTAACGTTACAGCTATCGATTTGAGTGTTACGGTGAAATCTTCAGTAACTGTTAAAAAAATCAACGAATTAATGCAAAAATCAGTAGCTACTTCATTTCGTGGTATAGTTGACTATACCGAATTGCCGTTAGTCTCAACGGATTTTAACCACGATCCCCACAGCGCGATCGTTGATGGCACACAAACGCGAGTCAGTGGGCAACATCTGATTAAGACATTAGTCTGGTGTGATAATGAGTGGGGATTTGCTAACCGAATGTTGGATACAACGTTAACAATGGCTGCTATGGGTTTCAGATGATCTGTTGTTGAACGACGGTCCATAATAGATCCGCACACGGCGCAAGATTAAATAATTTAGAGAATCAATGAGAGGATTCACCATGTCTGTAATTAAGATGACCGATTTAGATCTGGCGGGTAAGCGTGTTTTGATCCGCGCTGACCTGAACGTTCCGGTAAAAGATGGCAAAGTCACCTCTGATGCGCGTATCCGTGCTTCCTTGCCGACCATTGAGGCAGCATTAAAACAGGGTGCCAAAGTCATTATCACTTCTCACCTTGGCCGCCCTACTGAAGGCGAATACAATGAAGAATTCTCGCTGAAACCAGTAGTAGACTATTTAGAAGAGAAATTATCTTCCCCGGTTCGACTGGAAAAAGAGTATCTGGAAGGCGTGGATGTCGCGGAAGGTGAACTGGTTGTGCTGGAGAATGTTCGCTTTAATAAAGGTGAGAAGAAAGACGACGAAACCTTGGCTAAAAAATATGCTTCCCTATGTGATATTTATGTCATGGATGCATTCGGTACTGCTCATCGTGCACAGGCTTCTACTCACGGCGTGGCTAAGTTTGCTCCTGTGGCTTGTGCCGGTCCTTTGTTGTCCGCAGAGTTAGAGGCATTAGGTAAAGCGTTGGATAATCCAGCCCGTCCAATGGTAGCTATCGTTGGGGGTTCTAAAGTTTCAACCAAGCTGACCGTTTTGGATACGCTGTCTAAAATTGCTGATCAATTGATTGTCGGTGGCGGTATCGCGAATACCTTTGTTGCCGCGGAAGGCCACAATGTCGGTCGTTCTCTCTATGAAGACGACTTGATCCCGGAAGCGAAAAAATTGCTGATAAGCTGTGATATTCCGGTGCCAACTGATGTTTGTGTGGCGACAGAATTTTCTGAAACGGCCGAAGCAACCTTGAAATCTACCTGCGATATTAAAGATGATGAGCAGATCCTCGATCTGGGGAATGAATCTGCTCAACGGCTGGCAGATATCTTGAAAAGCGCCAAAACGATTCTGTGGAATGGCCCGGTTGGTGTATTTGAATTCCCTAATTTCCGTCAAGGAACTGAAATTGTCGCGCGCGCCATAGCTGATAGTGATGCCTTCTCTATCGCCGGTGGCGGCGATACGCTGGCAGCGATCGACCTGTTCGGTATTGCTGACAAAATTTCTTATATCTCTACGGGTGGCGGTGCTTTCCTTGAGTTCGTGGAAGGGAAAAAACTGCCTGCGGTTGTGATGTTGGAAGAACGTGCAAAACAGTAATTAAGTCATGACGGGTAGCGGCCGGTTGGCTGATTACCCGCTCTAAACAGGACCCACGTAACATGTCTAAAATTTTTGATTTCGTAAAACCGGGTGTCATCACTGGTGATGATGTTCAAAAAGTGTTCGCTATAGCCAAAGAAAACAACTTTGCTTTACCGGCGGTCAACTGTGTAGGTACTGATTCAATCAATGCCGTGTTGGAAACCGCTGCCAAAGTTCGTTCTCCCGTTATCATTCAGTTCTCTAACGGCGGTGCTGCTTTTATTGCCGGTAAAGGTTTGAAAGCTGAAGGTCAACACGCGGCTATTCTGGGTTCAATTTCTGGTGCTCACCATGTTCATCAAATGGCTGAACACTATGGTGTTCCTGTGATCCTGCATACTGACCACTGCGCACGTAAATTGCTGCCGTGGATTGATGGCCTGTTAGATGCGGGTGAAAAGCATTACGCAGCGACGGGTAAACCCTTATTCTCTTCTCACATGATCGATCTGTCAGAAGAGTCTCTGGAAGAGAATATTGAGATTTGCAGCCATTATCTGGCTCGTATGGCAAAAATCGATATGACGTTAGAGATCGAATTGGGTTGTACTGGTGGGGAAGAGGATGGGGTTGATAACAGCCATATGGATAGCTCTGCTCTGTACACTCAACCGGAAGATGTTGCTTATGCTTATGAGAAACTGAATGCTATCAGCCCACGTTTCACTATTGCTGCTTCTTTTGGTAACGTTCATGGTGTTTATAAGCCGGGTAACGTTAAACTGACGCCAAAAATTTTGTGTAACTCTCAAGACTATGTTTCTGAGAAATTCAATCTACCGCATAACAGTTTGAATTTTGTTTTCCACGGTGGTTCCGGTTCTACGGCGGAAGAGATCAAAGAAGCGGTCAGCTACGGCGTTGTTAAAATGAATATCGATACTGACACCCAATGGGCGACTTGGGAAGGTATTTTGAATTACTACAAAAAGAACGAAGGCTATTTGCAAGGCCAGTTAGGCAATCCAGAAGGCGCGGATAAACCTAATAAGAAATTCTACGATCCACGGGTATGGCTGCGTGCTGGTCAGGTTGCTATGGCTGCCCGTCTGGAACAGGCTTTCAAAGAATTGAACGCGATTGACGTGTTGTAATTGGTGAAAGAGTTCCCTCTGAGTTTTCATTCAGAGGGAACGTTAGCCGCATTCATTAAATGATATTATCTTCTATTGGAAATCCTATTACCAAATTTATGAAGCTCTCCGCATTCCTAAATTTTCAGCGATAGCCGCAGAGCGAATATTAATAGCCTCTGTTGATATTCTATTGATCTTCTGTCCTTTCAATGATTTCTTAATTGCTTTCATTGTCAGGAATTTGCCAACGCCTTTGAAATTATATTCTCTATTTATTGCAATAGCGGGTTCTGTTTCTTGCAGTCGCGCTCTTTCTTCATTACTAAGTTGCGTATAGGGATGAGCCAGTGCATAGTTGACATGTAATTCTGATTGTTTATTTTTTAAATCATGATAAACCTTAACTTCCATTGCGGCATAAATTTTTCTCTCGCCTGAATAATCATTTTTTTCGCTTTTATCCATTAAAGCAAAGAAATCTGTTGCTGCATAAAAATCAGGATGATTGCTTCTGTATCTATGCCCTTCTGCATATTCTGATATCGTATCTTTTATCGTTCTTGCCATATAACCGGATATTTCAGATCCCAAAGAAAGATTTGTTTTTGATTTCTCTGAAAGGGATCTATTTTCTTCCAGTCGGCTATATATTATTTGACTTTGTTCTATACCCTTTAACAATTCTTCATGACTTAGCAAATAACCCGATGGATCGGAATCACCAACACGAACCACTTTCAATGATTTATTTTTTGTATAACTGCTTTCTTTCTCGTTCCATTTGACAACATGTGAATTTTTGGCTGCCAATTTAAATTTTAATTCATCAAGGAAACTCACCTCTTTGGTATATTTTCCTTTTTCAGGTGCTAATCCATTTTCATCCTGCAAATTCACTGGATTATTTCTCACCATCCGGTATAAATTCAGCCCATCAATTGTTCCTGCTGGATCTGCACTTAACCATCTACCTGCCCACGGTTGATAATAGCGGTAACCGTAATAATACAGCCCGGTGGCATCCCGCTCTTTGCCTGAATAGCGAATAGTTTTATAGCTGGCTTCTGTTTGGCTGCTGGCTGCCCACAGCGCTGTGCCGCCGAATGGATAATACTCTTCCTCACTGATAATTTGCCCTTGATTGTCCAGTTCAAGCTGGCTGGAACCGATCAGATTATCGTAGCTGTAACGTAGTTGGTTGTTGCTGATACCTTCTAGTTTACCGCTCTCCCAATGCAACACTCGAACCTGTGCGCGACCCGCTTCACCTAGCGTGATAACGTGTAACTCTTCTGTTATCGCGGTGCTGTTCTGGGTTGTGCGTAGTTCTAGCCCCGGTAAATAGATTACCCGCTGTTGCTGCGTGCTATTTTGGGTTTGCTGTTCACTCACTTTCAGTTGTCTCATTTGGTTGCTGCCGTAGCGGTACCATTCATTTCCTGGGCCGTTATTGACTTGCTTTAACTCTCCTCGTGATGTCCAGACCAGTGTCTGGCCGGGTAATAAACTGGTTTGGTGGCCTCCGGCATCAAATAACCTATCCACTTGATTAGGATCTGTTGTCAGCGTACTGAGAACGCCTCGGTTGCTGCGATTTGAGATGGTGATAGCGGTGGTATAGTTGTTTTGGGAGGCCGGTGAACTGTGCCGAATTTGTGTCAGATTACCGCTGTGATCATAGTTGTAGCTGCGAGTATAGTTAGTGTAGGTATTGTTGTCGGAAGGTAGCGCAGGGGAGGGAAGTTGGTTATTTTGCTGACCTATATTGGCCATTTCACGCCCGGTGGCACTGATAAGCTGATACAGGGAATCGTAGGTGTAGGTATTTTCCGGGACCACTTTCTGATTGCGCCAAAAGCGGGTGGCTTCCGCATCGTTACGGATACTGATGACATTGCCTACCGGATCATATTGATAGCGTAAATCTTGCAACACTTTGGCGTCTGATAGACGGCGAGTGGTGATACCAATAAGCCGTTGGGTTTCGGCTTCATAGCTGTATTCGGTGATAACTCCGTTACCGTGTTCTTCACGTAATTTTTGTCCTGCGGCGGAATAGGTCAGCGATTTGATAATCACTTTTTCGGCTTGACCTTTAAGTGTTAACCAACAGCCCTTTAACTGCCCGGCTACATCATAGGCCAATCGCTGGATGTTGCCTTTGGCATCGGTCTGGATAAGTAAAGCTCCGGTGGCATCAGTACTATTTTGAGTGGTATTAACGTCACTGTTCAGTTTTTGCTGCCAGAGGCTTTGGTCTTCACCTGTCCAATCAGCATTTTGGTCATCGACGAGCAGTTGTTGAGATTGTGATAGCACAACGCCGGCCAGAGAAAGACTGTTGAGTTGAGTGAGTCCTGCGGTATCGTAATATCGGACACACTGACCAGCAAGGTTGTAGCCTTTTTCTTGCGGCGTGTTTCCGGCCCAGATCAAGCGCTCGGTGGTTTTCTCTTCGGACTGCACCTGTTCAGTGATAGCGAGTAGACGACCGGGTAAGGTGTTATCTTCGTAGCGATGGTTTTGGCGGACACCGGTTGCATTGATGGTCAATACCGGGCGACCTTCAATATCATGGAGGGTGATAGTTCGACCAGCATCAACACCTTCTTCACGTAGAACCTGACCAGCAAGATTAAAGACGCGAATGAAATTTGGGCCGCTCTGGTTTTTATTCTTACGCGGATCGGTACTTTTTACCTGAAATCCCGGAGTACTGAACTCGTAGAGAGTGATTAATTCATTACTGTTTTCATCAGCTTGAGTGCGTAGATATTCTAAAGTACGTACATTTAACTTCCGGTTATCCAATACACTGATCGATGGTGTTTTTGGGTCGATTGCAGAATGATAACTGCTCATATTTTAACTCCTTAGACGGTATTAATCTTCAAAATAATTTAAGTTACGGCAACAGCCAAACGACCTTATATCACTAAATAGACAAGGAAAGAGATTTATCGAGATGCTATTAATGCAAACGCGTTGGTAATTTTTGAGATTGTATTAATAGAAATTCAGGTATCAGATAGCGGGCGTGATCGGCCAACCATTGGGAAAACAAGTGGTTGGCCGATTTGATATATCGATAGCGCTTAAATAGCGAATCACTTGTATAAAGGCCGAGGGATCTCTCTGTACACTCTGATAGCCAATTATGTTGTCGTGAATGCGAAAAATATCGGGCTGAATGAGTATGAAGGCCACTCTCTCTATGACATGGTTTACAGCAATAAAAGTGTTGGAAGAGCATGTGAAACAATATTTTTGGAACGATGAATAGTCCTGACTTGTGATTTTCGGGGACTTTTACACTGGATACAAAGATAGTATTTAATCGTGATAATAAAAATATATTTATATTACTCTTGTTATGAAGGTTTATATGAATATAAATTTTAATCAAAATTAAATCCATATATATGTTAGTTAACTACATTTTATAAAGTTTGATATTTTTTATATGTTAAATTAAATAATTTACTTACTGATAAAATTAAGACGGAATTATCAAAATCACTGGCAATTTTTTCTATGGCATCACAAGTTTCTCCTGCTTTTGCCCCCATTATTGGGGGATATATCACAGAGTATCTGCTGTGGAAATTTAATTTTATCGTGCTAGCCATCATGATGTTGTTAGGTGCGATTTTTGTCAAAATGACACTGCCAGTCCTTTCGTATTCCAGACCCAATTTGGGTTATCGTCATCACAGAACGGATATCTGTTTATAATCTATTCTGCTGGAATTGTAATAGGTTCATTGTTAACAAAAAAAGGATTATCACACGCCACACCTGAATACATTCTTAAAATATCTTTGCCATTATTACTGTCATTCACGGTAATAGCGCTCATTTTTATTCACTTCACTCAGATATTATCAATTGGCTTCATCATTATTTATAGTTTTGCGATAGGGTTGGGGTGTGGGTTATCTTCCCCTTTATTACTCGGGATAAGTTTACATGGTCATCCTGAATTATCAGGAACGGGTAGCGCTTTGCAGGGGGCACTCAAAATGGCCGGAGCAGCTATTGTATTATGGTTTTTCTCCAGTGGTCATACAACGACTGCGACTGGCTTGATGTGGGGACTTTTTGCTCTTGCTCTGATTTGTTTCATTTTAATAGTTTGTACCCAATACTGGGTGTCTGAAACAGAAAACTGACGTTTGTAGAACTATTCATATATGGAGAGAATATGGATCTTAAAATAACGGGGCGTTGGGCTGTTATATATGCAGCCAGCGAAGGTCTGGGTTTTGCTTGCGCGGCGGCGTTAGTTGCAGAAGGTGTAAATGTTGTCATTAACGCACGACGAACTGAACAATTGGAAATGGCAGCGCTACAGTTGCAAGAGATAAATTCAGCCGTGTCGATAAGATGGATATCGGGTGATATAACTCAACCGGAAACACAAAAGGCAGTGTTAACAACTTCACCTATGGTGGATATCCTTATCACAAATAGACGTGATAAATTTAAGTAAATGTTATAGGAAAAGTAATTTAAAACATCAATTAGATTACTATACCTAATAGATTTCGAGTTGCAGCGCGGCGGCAAGTGAACGAATCCCCAGGAGCATAGATAACTATGTGACTGGGGTGAGTGAAAGCAGCCAACAAAGCAGCAGCTTGAAAGATGAAGGGTATATTTAAATGGTTTTGGTATATCTAATTATTCTGGCATTGAATATGGTCAAATGTCACTTGGGATAAAAAAGAAATTTTTATTGACATCAGCTTTTATTACCGATGCGGATGTTTATATTTTTGATGAGCCAACAAAGAGGCAACTTGAAAGATAACGGGTATATCCGCTCGTTAACATTAAACGAGCGAATATTGATTCAATTATACGATTGCGTCAGCGGCCAAATCATTCTCATCCTCACTCACGGTAAACCACGGGAAATATTGGCTCTGTCGCAGCCAGCCTTTTGCGGTAATAACCCGGATTTCCCGCCCAATCGGATCATAGATATGTGTATCGGCATAGGCTTCTTTTCTGGCGCTGTCATCACTCACATACCGCCAGTCGTTGAGGAAATAGGGCTGATAAGTTCGTATCGTCTGCCCCTTATTGTCATATTCGGTGCGTCCCGTGACCGCCCAACGCGTCTTGGTATCCTCCATTTTTGTCACCAGAGCACCGTCTTGGTTGCGTTGCCAGGCTTCGCCTGCCTCATGCCGTACAGACGCTTGCAACAGGCGGCCAAAACCATCACTGAATGCGACTTGTTGGCGAATTTGCTGTCCAGAATCGCGGTCATAACGGTCCGTGGTCAGCGTAAGGTTATGGGGAGGTAAACCGATGCTGTTGGTTAACAGCTTAACCAATGGTGTGCCGGTCTGTTGACTTTGCACCCAACGGCGGCGAGCCAGTGCGCAAATACGCCAATCTTCCGTGATAATCCGTAAATCACGCAGCGTCTTCTGCTCTTCCAGAGGCAATGTGTTGAAGGTTTCCTGACTGAATAGTGGCATCCAACTGTCCGGGGCATAGACCAGACACTGAGCTACAGGGAGTGGTCCGGTCAAATCAATAGCTGTACTGACATTGGTTGGCGGAGTGAACGGTTTTTCTTCTGGCGAAGAATAACCTGTGGCTACACCATTTTCGATCCCCCAGAAACGTTGCGTAACAGGGCGCCCTAGTGCATCCAAAGTTATGAGATGAACATTATCATTGATATCAGTCAGTTGCACCGGTGTGAGAAAACGCCAGTCATAATTGGCTGAGACAGTCAAACCAGCAGCGTCTTGGGTTTGAGTGATGACACAGTAGTGGGTATCCCATTTCAGCGTCGTTTTCCCGGTTAACTGAGTGTTACGTTGTGCGACAGGACGCCAAAATTGTGCCTCAGTCCCGTAATCGGTATAGCCTTTACGTGCTACCCAGACTTTGTCTTCGCCGGTGCGTGGGAACAGATAAGGTTCTTGTTGATATCCTGCTTGTGTCAGAATGCCGGGTAATTCATCTGGCGTGATACCGCCATCAAATGCGGATAACAGGGATTCCGTTAATACCGCCATTTCGGTAAAGGCGATTAAAGCTTGTCGTATCGGTGTTTTCAGTAGTGCTTGGTTTTTTCCATCGATTTTCCCATCGGTATAGAACGTTCGTTGCTGGTTGAGGTATTCGCGTGGTTTATCATCGGCAATCAGGCTATTTTCAGCACATAGGGCTTCCAGATTTAAACCGTCAACAGGCACGTGTTTGGCATCGTAAGTAAAGGCATCACTGCGTGTACCATCCGGTAATCCCAACACTCTGAGTTCATTACCGGTTAGGTGATACCAACTGGACTGCTGGCAGGTTAACCGCAATCGCTGTTGTTGGTCGTCATAACTGCTGGCAAACAGAGTATCCGGTAGTGTGTCAGGATACGGATTAGTTGTCGGTTTACTGCGGCGGGGATATTGCACCGAAACTTGTTTCAGTGGTTGCCCGAACAGGTCACTGGACAGAGTGATGTCCTGATTGCATTGGGGGTCACTGATAATGCGTTCATAGTGATAACTACGGCTTTCCACGATTGAGGCCCAGAGCACTGGGGAAGCGGTAGTGTCATCTTGTAATTGGCGCACCTGTGGGCGGGATTCCGTAACTGTATAGGGGATCTTTTGCTGTTCGCTGCCGTCTAGCCCGTAGAGTTCACTACGTAGTGGCTGACCTTTTAATGCCCGGTTTAACCAGTACAGATTAGGGTCATCTTCCGGTGTCAACAGAACATCTTTGTCCTCTTTCCAGAGAGTAAAGCGTGGCGTAAAACCGGTGAAAGCTTGCTTATCACCGTGCCAATATCCGGTGGATAGCGTGTTATCTACCGCAGGGACTCCGGTGGCATACCAGTTTTTGGTGAGTGATGGTGGTGCACGTTCCGGCGCATTGCCTTGAGCTAGTTGATGGCTGTCTGTCTGTTCAACATAACCAAAGCCACGAAATTCCCGTTCACGTCCATCCCAGGCACCGTGGGCGTAACGTAGAGTGGTCACTAACTTATTGCCACTGATTTCATCCTCTGTCTCTGTTTGCCAAAGGGTATGGACTGGGAAAGGCAGATAACAGACCGGTATTTGTCCGGTAGCTAAGGCTGCGGCTTTTTCATCCAGCCAGAATTGGACGGAGCTACGGTAATGCAGGGTGTGATGAGCGCCCATGTTGTTGTTCATTTCACTGAGCAACCACGGTTTCGTGTTGGTCAGATCGCAGCGCCAATGATGTGGTGCCATATGCGGTACGCTCAGGATCAGGCTGACAGCCCCTAACCCTTGTACATCGGCCACCTGTAGCTGGCAAGTATCATCAAAACGCAGGCCGTCAGGAAAATGAAGTGTGAATGGTTTTGTAAAACCGTTACCACTTTCATTTCTGAAAATATCCAGATGGTCAGCATGAACATAAATCAAATCGGCAGGACCACTGCCGTCCAGATCGGCCAGATGAACCCGGTTGGGATTAAAATTGGCGGCGGATTGGCTGAATCCCGGCAATGTGATGGGCTGACCAAAACGGCCATGTCCCAGATTTGGCCAACAGGTGACTTTGGTTGCACTAACTTCAACCAGATGTGCTTGGCCCGAACCGAGTACGTCACTAAATGCCACTAACTTACGGGCATCGGCACCCGGTAACGGCAGGGTGATATCACCAGATTGCACCACATCCCGCCCTTCGGTAAAACCATCACGGTTATTAGCATACAAGCGCACACTTTTGGGACCAATCAGCACCAAATCGGACAGTCCGGCCCCCATTAAATCGGCAAGTTGGGCACGGGGATGAGAATATTCTATCGGCAAGGCATGTAATGGTGTAAAACGTGTCCAGCTACCATCCGGGTGTTGGCTGTGATAGCCCCTTAGCCCCGGCCCGGTGATAACCCAGTCCAGTTGCCCGTCACCGTTAATATCCATCAGTGAGGCGTTGTCCTGAATAGCGGGTGTGATGGGAAGGAGTTGCATTTTCCCCCAGGTGACCGCATTCATCTCTTCCCCTGTTTGACGTTGGGCAGCTCGATACCACCAGCCATTTCTATCCTGATACAGAATACCGGGCACGCCTTCTCCTTTCAGGTCAAGCAGTTGCCAGCGCTGAATGGTGTTGAAATTTGCCAGTACATCCATTGGTTGCCAGAGTGCTTTTTGTTCTGGCTCAAAAGGCTGATAAGCCAGCTCCAATGGTGGCAGGGTGACCGCTGTTGTGCCATCTTGCTGATGTCCCACTCGGCGGACAGAAACGAGCGTACTGACCACCGTGTTCTCGTCATAATCCAGTATCAGACGTGAAACCAACGCGGGTTCATCGTCCCCTTTTGCCTGATCAGACAGGGTTTGTAGACGGTGAAACATCAATATTTGGCGGCATAGGCGACGGGTGCGCAATTCAAAACCGTACTCATAACGGGAAAAACGGTCTTGGCGGCAAAGCCAGTTACTTGTGACTTTAAATGATGGCATTTCAGATAAGCTGTTTTTGCGCTCACCGTAATCAAATACTAAACAGAACAACCAGCCAGATTTAAGTGGGTCATCTCCGTTCAGTGTGGGAAAAACTTCGCTGGCGGTCAGGTTACCGTAATGGACTGCTTGCAGATAGCGTTGAACGGTTGCGTTCGGGTGGGCTGTGAGCTCGTCAGTTGCGCAATCTGTTTCATTTTCGGCTCGATACTGATAATAAATCTGCTCACCGTGGGATGATACTGAGGCTTCCAACAGCCATTGCGCTGTTTGGGCAACATTTAGTGGATTGCTGATACGTGCTTGAGGATTTTTGCCCAGTAAATGGACCTGTCCGTCGGGGCTGTATATCAGCCAGAAATCGGTTGTGCTTGCTGTTTTGGGTTGCCAGTATTCCAACCGGCTAAAGTGGCTTTCCAGACGGGAGCGATAACCGGTCACGGTGAAGGTCGTTCCCAAATTGATGCCTTGCAATGAGGATTCACTGCGGATATCAGCTTGACCTCCCTCATTTAATGCTACGACCAACACTTCACCTTCTGGACCCAGAAAAGTATCGGTTTCATCGTAACTTGGCACGCCGGTACTGGTGCGACGACGAATTGTCATGACGTTGCAGTCCCAACCGAGACCAAATGGGCTGTTACCGGTTCCACTGTTGTAATTCAGAGTGAGCGAGGGTGCATAACCCCGCCCGGCAGAAATGGGTAATGGCAGGGATAAGGCAGCCATACCATCCGGCCCGGTTGGTGTTAACGCTTCACCCATACCGGTAATGGCACCGCCGCCTTTGGGTAATGACAGCTCGGTCACACTGAATGTCTGTGAATTCTGCATAGAAACTCCTTACCAGGCCCCGATTCGGGGCCTGCCTTAGTTCTGTATTGGGACGGTTATTTAATGGTGTAGCGAATATGCAAAATGATATCGCTCAGGGTTTTTAGCATAGTGGCTTGTTTACCTTTGTCTGGCGTTGATGCATTTGGGAAATTCAATGTCAGCGTGCCTTGATCAATGACGATACCTTCGAATGGCAGGAATTTGCCATCGTTGAAATCGAGCTGGAATTGGCCGCTGTCATTCATACCGTGGGAAACTGCTAGCGCTTCGCAGCCGTTAGCTAATCCGGCTTTATCGCCGTAAGACAATATTGCCTGCACATCCTGATAGGGCCCCAGTAGCGCGGGCAGGGTAACGCTGATCTGTTTGATACGTCGAATTTTGCCAAGAGATGCCGGGTAATCCTCACGAATTTTCAAATCAGCTAATGAAACTGATGCTTGCAAAGAGGTTTTAGTGTCCGTGCCGGTGCCAAATGCCAAATTATTATTACCACTGCCGGCACTGCCTGAGCCTTCATTCACTAGCTTCTCAATTTCTTGAGCCAGGGAGAATGGGCCTTTATCTTTTGGTAATCCAGCATAAATTTCGGCCAGCGACACTGTGCGTTCAACCTCTAGTGCGCGTTTATCTCGTTTCAGATGGGCATCTTCCATTTGTGCCAGACTCAGCATCAAGGTTTCACCCGCAAGCAGACCGGCATAGGTGCCTTGCCAGGCGCCCGGTTTGACAAAGCGTGCAGAGTTATCATTGAGTTCCCACCGGTAAGCCTGTTCTGCCATGAGACAACGCGCCACAGCCAAATCGTAGAACTGGAAATAAATCGCCGCCAATCGCCCACGTAGCCAGTTGTACAATGCCTGATTGCTGAACTTACGTTGCAGGAAGGCCAATTGGGATTGAGTCTGTTCTTGTTGGGTTTTCAGACTGGTTTTCTGCAATACGGCGGCTTCACGGCGTATTGCCAGCGATTTAAACTGAGCGTCGATTTGCTTCAATTCCGCTTCAGCATTATTACGCTGGATCTCCCACTCCTGACGGCGACGACGGTAGGTTTCAGATTGGCTAATTTTATCCGCTTCGGTGTTCATAACATTAGCGGAGAATTCCATTACATAGCCGGTTGCCTCAGCGATAGCCCCCCAACGGCTACCTCCACCGGCGAAGCCGAAGATGTTAGGCACCAGATCAGCCGCTGCGCCAGCCAGACGGGCTGCTTGAACTGCCGTGGTAAGCCCGGCTGCGGACGCTCGTAGCGTCATAGCTTGGTTTTCACCGGCATTGATGTTTTCATCATACAGTTTGCTATAGCTATCAAAGCGCGATTGGGCTCCCGCTTTGGATTTTTCCAGTGCGGCTTTCTCGGCATCCAATTCTTCAATGGTTTTGTCTTGAATGCTCAGGTTAGTCAATATCAGCTCTGCGGCCTGATTTTGTAATAACGCATTAAGCGCCTCTGCATCCTGACGTTCGATAATATTTTGTAACGTAGAGCCGAACTGGGTGAGCTGGCTAACCATACTGCGAGCATTTTCCAGCATGTGCGGGAAACGCCACAGGGACATAAATGACTCTGGTAGCTTGCCTCCACCTTGAGAAGTGGCAACAGCGGCACTGAGTAACGCTTTCGGGTCCGCCGGCGTGGCATAGATTGGCAGATATAGCGGTTGACCGTCGATAGAGAGGTTATGACGCAGGTTGTACAATCTCTGAGCCAATGTCTGCCAGTAATTCATCATCACTTCGTTGATTTGCGGCAGGAAGAGATCAGTCAGGGTATTGGCACTGCGTAATGATAAAAGTGCCGGTGTGCTCTGTCGCAGGGCGACTATTGAGCTTGAGTAAGCATTTTGGGTAGTAATATCTGCGGCTCTGTCCAACCGTGGATCACTCCATGTCGTACTCAGCGGCAGATAAGGTTTATCGCCTAACAGATGCAGCGCTTGCATATACCACATCTTCGCTTCGTTAAGTGTATCTCGCTCCAGTTGGCGGTAAGCATGATCGCCGCGTGCTATCAATAGATCAAGGGTGCGCATAAAGCTTGAGACTTTGTAATGCATTGGATCGTGTTGTGCCACCGCGTCAGGATCGACGGAATCCAGAGGATCACTGTTCCAACTGGTGTCTTCCAGTAACGGGCGGACGTTCCAGTGGTAGTTCTGAATCTGGCCGTGAACAATATACCCGGATGGGCTCCAGACATATTTCAGCCAGCGGTTCGCTTCGTCAAAGTTTTGTTCATGTAGCAAACGTTGGGCAACCAGCATCGGGGTATAGTAGAACAGTTCCCAGAAATAGAGGCTGTTAGCGCCACTGAAATCCATTGGTTCTGTGAAAGTGGGCACGACTCTGGTTGATGCAAGCCCTGGGAAAGTCCCATTCTTATAGGTAGTGTCGAATATAGCGAGTTCATTATTATCCTTTTTAACAAAGCGGATAGCATTTGTTTCCTGTTTTTGATAAACCGCATAGACATAGAGATTATCTTTGTTTCCATGAGCATCATCAAAACGGGATAAGAATAATGGTATTTTTATTGGCGCGGTATCGCTTAATGTCCCTTGATAAATAGGGAACTTATCACCTGATTTAAAAATATCATAATACATAATCGTAAAGGATTTATTAGAACCGTGGATTTCTGGATTATATTTATCCATAACTAATTCCACGTAGGCGCCAATTCCCATCATAGATTCTTGGATATTCTGGGTTTCCATGCTGAGAATTGTATCGATTCCGGTGGTAGCGCGTGCAACCAATTGGCGGGCGAATAGAGTATTCAGGCGAGTACGATAGGCTTTCCATTGCATATATTGCGCACCATTTTCATTATGGTGAAGGGTCAGAGCATTATCGGTATTCACCTTGCGGGTAACAGGAATACTGAAACTTTCATAACCCAGTTTGCGCCCATCCTCCGCAAATGCAGTAAAGGTGACATCAATACTGGCTGAATTATTAATAAAATTCAGACCAGAGCCCTCTATTTCGAGAGAATTAAATTGATAATTCATTTCATCAAAGCTAGGTGATGGCTGAATGGAGACATCTTTATCTGCGGTAAAGGTTTGTTCTTTACTACCCGCTTTTACTGTTATCTGAACTTTTGCGGCAGGAATTGCAGTTTTGATCTCTTTTGCATTATTGACATCAGTGGCAATAATACGGAATCCATTATTTGTGTCCTCCATATAGAGATATTGTTTAAACAAAGGTTCTTGGTTAGAAGTATCTATAATATAGCCGTTATTACTATTGGTAGTTTCTGAATGTAGGCTTTGCCCCCAATTAGGAAGAAAGAAACTTACTTTACCAGTTTGGTTATCCCGATAAAACAGTAATCTACTTTCTCTATTATTAGTAGCGTTTCCACTATATTGATAAACCGGGTATATTAACTTTTTATTTGATGTCCAATCTGTATTGACACTCAGATTGGTATAGATAATGAATTTATCACCCAGTTTGCCATATTTTTTTATCAGGCTGCACTGATTACGTGTTCGTTCATCGGCTCCTTCATGGGTAATTCTTAACTTAGGTGAGATATGGATTTTTAAATCACTTGATGAGGCTTGATAACGGATAATAGGAATATCTCCGCCATGTACCATACTGAGATTATATTCTCCTCGGCCATAACCTTTATTGCTGTTTACCGATGAAGGAATCTCATAATTTTCCGCATAGCGGTTATTCACTCTTCTGACGTTGTTGGTATCAAATTGTTGATAGCTGTTGTCCCGATAAGCTTTGCATTGTTCATCGGTCATATCTTTGGATGCCATATCGGCAAAGATATATAGCCCTTGCATTGAAGCAGTTTTATAACTATCGAGTGTATCTTGTTGGTTATAAAACATAACTAGCAACGTATCTTCACCTTGATAACCCGCACAATAGAGCCCAGGCGCTTTATTTTTTGCCAGTCCTAGCTTGGATATTTTTTCATTGACATCAAAGGTGATTGGCGTATTCCAGGTGCCGTCATAACGGATATGTGCCAATTTCAGTTCATAACGATAATCCGTTTCGGTTTGATAGCCATCTTTGCTATTTCCTGTCTGTTTGGTGATCTCCTTTTGCTCCAGCCAGAGCAGATAGAGGCGGGATTTATGTATTACTGGCCGAATCGTGCTTTGGTAAGGATTAATTGGGCAATCAATTTTGTGCCACTCACTCCAGGCATTAGCCGCGAACTTGCCATCGCTGAATTTACTATGATCGACACTGCGCCAATAATATTCACCGGTATCAGTTTCACTGAGGCCGATAAAATAGGTCAGCCCTTGATCGTTGTTAATATTATCGTGATACGCGCTAATAACTTTAAGATTAGCCACCTGTTCAAACGAAGTCAGATAAGACATAAAGGCGTCTTCGACGGTATCGGCGTTTAATTGGCTTTGGCTGACGGATTGCAGTAATGCGTCCATCATTTTGGTTTGGCCGATGCGCATGGTCGGATCAATATAGTTTTCTGGGTAGTAAACTAATTGAGAAACACCCGCCCAGGTGCTGTAGCGTTTGTTATATTTGTCCCAGTCAATAAAGAACTGGCGGCTAATAACCCCTGAATTGGCATTTTCTTCCACATTTTCCAGCGTTCGGTTGACATACAGTTGAATACTGGCAATAGCTTCGGCGATCCGGGTAGTTTTGATTGCAGCGGAAACTTGATTATCAATCAGTAAATACTGATACAGGTCATCACGGCTTTTAATGGCCGCCGCTGCTTTTGCGACTTTACGGATATAGTAGGTGCTTAATGCGGCACTGCGAGATTCATCCAGAAAAGCGTGTAATGTATCGGCCTGTTGTGAATTCAATCCGGCGGTTAATACTCCCGCAGCGCTTTCCCACTGGGCATAGGTCGGTATTTTTTGATTTAATTGAATATAATCCAGTCCGACCAAAGCGGAAACGCCCTGCGGGGCGACATTCAATTGTTGTGCAACATTAATCCATTGCAGGATAGTGTTGATAGATGTCCAACAGGAGAAAGCATTTTCTTGCGTCACTGGAGGAAGATGTGGATGGTTTTGTGCTTGAATACTGGCTTGCAATAGCAAATTGGCATCAAGATTCATGGCGTTAGCCAGTTGTTCCGCCGTTAAAGTGTTAGCTTCAAATGCCGCTAATACGGAAGAGGCTTTTTCACCTAGCGCGTTAACCCAATCAGCAAAACGCGTCAGCATGATCAGTGAAAGTGCATCATGCGCAGGTGCGGCCCCAGTAGAAGTGCCAAACATCTCTGGTTTTGTCACAAACAGACGGAAGGCGTTTTCGTTGATGCCGGTGGAATGGTAAACCATTTCCAATTGTGCTAACGCCTGACAATATTGAACAATATGTTCCTGTGTTTCTAATACTTCCGATGAATCTGGCGTATATTGAGTATTCAACCAGTCCCAGAATTTTTCTGCTGTCATTGCGCCGTCGCCGGGCTGTAACTTATCTGCCCAAAGCAGCACGGAATGGGCGACATTTTCCGATGATAATTGTAAAGTGGCTGCAATATAGGGCGCTATCACAGGTAGTAAATCTGCCTTGTCTTTATCAAAGCCTTGTAAACCGTGGTAGACGGTATCTAGCAGATTCTTAATTTCAGGCGTTAGTATTTTATTATAGCTGGTGGCGGTCATGACAAATAATTGGAACACACTCCACTTCTGTGTCTGTAGCCAGCCGGTAATGGTATTGAGTTTTCTGATCAGTGTCGCCAGTTGTTTATCACTGATAGCGGATAAATTAGTTTTCCCTTCACCCACGGCAACCAGTAATAAATCCAATTCATCAATGGTTAATTGATGAATTTCTGCCAGTAATTTCCCAATATATAAGTCGGACAGATTCTCTAAGTCATTTTTAATCTTTCCATCTTGATTATTATGGTTGGTAATTTTAAGCAGACGGTAGAGCGAGACATCATCAATATTAAATGCACGTTTAAGTACCGCCTTTCGCCAATCGCCAGTGCTACCTGGATTTAAATCAATCTCTTCATCTCCGGTAGAAAAATATTGGCCGTTCAGTAATGGCGTATTAAACAGGCGATCAAATTGGCTAGGTTGATTATCATATGAACGTTGTGAAATAAGGGCATTGGATAGTATCAGGGCAGTTTCAGCATTAATAGTATAACGCTGCATATAGTATTTAGTCAGAAAAACTTTGCCTAATACTTCTGTGTTGATATCCAGTTGCGGATTAACACTACGTACAATACTTTCCAGAATGGTGGGTGATAATTCTGTCGCACGGGAAAGACGGATAGCTTTATTGAGCTTTAGCAGGAAAGAGTATTGGTTATACTCTTCAACGGTAAATTTTGCGGCAGCATACGCGTAATTAGTATTAGGATATACTCGTGTCAAGCCAATTTCAAAAGGCTGGCTAATATCAGTGGTACTTAATGTGATATTTGCGGAGTATTCTATATTGACCTGAGGAGTTCCTTCAGTTCGAATAAGTTCTCTTTTGTCATTTAACTTGATAGATAAATAGGAAACATCCCGAGAATCTTTGAATTTATAATTTAACTGATAATTCTCACCACCGTAGGGAAAGAGCTCTACGTCTACTTGATTGGCATTTGTTGTATATTCGCGGGTAATCCGATATACCTTGACTGTGCCATCATTGCTGTTGACTACTGGAGTAATGAGCTGGTTATTACTATATTCCTGTTGACCAAAATTGCTGGCTTTACCAATAAACTGGCTAAGTTCTTCATCACTTAAATTATAATAACGTTTAAGGTATTCCGGCATTGCCAGTGAAGCCGGTTCGATATTACCAAAATTTTTCTTATAAAGTTCCTCGGCATTACCTTCGGTAATCTCTTCCGTCAGAATATTAAACAGCTCGGGTGAGATTGAAGCGTTAATACCCAATAGGGAGGCTTGATGCATCAGCCCGGCAATGGCTGGTGAAGCATTTAATTGCTCAAGCCCAGGATCTTGTAGCTGGATAACTTTACGCACATTTTCGTAAGCATCGTGATAAGGCGTCGCGCCGGAAGGACGGAAAGTAGAGAGCATTTCCATCACTTTAGTATAATTATCCAGCTCAGGCTCAGTTTTAATGCTTTCTAATAACAGCTCATTGGACAAAGAAAGAGTAGAAAGTTCCGTATCCATATTTTGCTGGCTGAGCGCCATCGATTTGAGATCTGGACGGCGGGTATCCAGATGGTAAACGGAATCGTCCGCATGCAAATTGCATGCTTCACGATAAAGTTCAGTCAAATAAGCGGCGGGTGAAAACATAGAGGAAACAGTACCCGGTGCGACATATTGACTGGCTCTACCACTAAATTGATTGTTATAGCCTATCAGTTCCGTATTAGGTGCTACGATGGCAAGATGTACAGCATTTTGTAATTGAGGATTTGCGCGTTTAAGAATACGCGCTTCATACAGCCGGTTATCCTTTTGGGCCTGTTGTGCATCATGATATAAGTCGTGTGCTTCGGACCAGGAGAGATGTTCGGATACTTGCTGGTGAAATTCGTTAAAAGAGCTGTGGCTAATATCCGTCAGGCAATTAAAACCACACTGGCTTTTTAATACATCAGGTATCTCTTTTACAGGAGAATTCATATTTATTCCTTTTAAATCATAAAGTAAATGAAACATCCGTGTTGTCTTTACATCATGGATCAATCAGAGAATGATTCCGTTCCATCGGAAGAAGAGATAATCAAATATAGATTTTGAGAAATAGCTGAGATAGGCATAGCAATAACTGGCGAGTGAAAAACAGACATACCTTTATCTCTCAGAGAATCACTATCTCACTGTTTTTTTTAAATAGCTGTTGCAAAAAAAGCAGATGCAAAATTTGCAACTGATTTTCTAGTCAGGGTTGGCTGGAAATAGTGCGCTGTTGTTTACCTGATGAACTGTACGAGGAAAGCGAAGTTTAGTAATAACGAATATAAATTGTGCAATTTATCTAACATTAAAATTGCACTCATTACATATTGAGCATGATGGTGTTTTGTCAACCAATTGAAATGTTTAATTAAATGGTCAATCGTGCCTATTTTTACTTAATGACAATATGTCAAATTTATTTATGATCATTATTGTAACATAAAGGGAGGGTATATTTATTTTGCAATAATAATGAAAATTGTTTGATAAGCGCTAAGAATAAAGATGATAAAACTCAAGCTCAGTTAATACGTACCTCAATGTTAAATAATGCAAGACAGAAAAGTTGTTGTCATGTTTTGTTGTTAACATTCCATTCTATTGCGGATGGAACGATGAATTAAAATAAGAAGGATATATGATGCTATTTTGTTCAAAGCACTTGAAGTATTTTATGGAATCAGCGAAAAAAGAATCATTCACTTTAGCCGCGGATACGCTTTGTATTACTCCCTCTCCCTTAAGTAGGATCATATACCAATTGGAACAACGTGTGGGTTGTCAATTATTTGAAAGATTACCGGGCAGGACCAAACTCACTGAGGAGGGGAGGGCATTATATCAGGAGTTATTGCCGTATTATGAGAGAATTCAGCGAGTTGAGGATAATTGGCATTATCGTAGAAGTGGGAAATTAACAAACGCGGGCAAACTGGTTATCGGGACAAGTGGAGAATATATTAATAATATCCCGGCAGTGATAAAAAGAGCCGTTCAACGTTATCATTATCGTGATATTTACATAAGAAATAATTTTCTTATTGATGATTCGGCAAGAAAAGAGGCAATATTTTCTTCTTTAATGAAAGGAGAGATAACGGTCCATGTGACGACTGAACATTATCCTGACAACGATAATATTATAAGGATAGATGGAACTTATCAGGTGCTGCGTCTTGCTATCGCTAATGATATTTTAGGATCGGAAAGTCATGCTGATGATATTATATCCACATTGCCTTTGGCTCAGCATAATAGTGCTTTCTTGAAACAGTGTGACGGTTTTATTCCACTGAATTGTCTACCGGAGTATCACAATTTAACTCTGTTAACTGTTCCTGATTTCACTAATCGGTTGGATTTAGTGAAATCAGGTGTTGCGATAAGTTTAATGACACCGAATGAAGTGCTCTGTTCTGCTGACCTTCATAAAGGCATTACCTTTTTGAATTTTAAATCGTATCCAACACCATCAGTGAAATATTGTGCTTATACTCTTAGAAGTAAGTATAACGAGCCGTTGAATTTATTAATTTCCGATTTAATTCTTTAGGGTTGTTTATCATTGAATTAATTAAACCACTGGTCTGGATTAATGAAATATTATCGTGATTGAATTCAGTCCTTTTACATAATAGGGATAATTTTTCTATTCAGATACTTGAAATAACAATGGCACGTAAGGTGATTTTTAATGACAGGCCCTGATTAGGGCCTGTTGCAGGTGATGTTGGGGCTGGTTATTCGAGAATAGTGTAGCGAATATGCAGAATAATATCGGTCAGCATCTGTAATATGTTTTTTTGTTTACTGGTGGCATTAGGGAAACTTAGCGTTAATGTACCCTGGTCATTAATATCGATCCCTTCAAATGGCAGGAATTTGCCATCGTTGAAATCGAGTTGGAACTGACCATTGTCATTCAAGCCGTGAGAGACCGCCAAGGCTTTGCAGCCTTTAGCTAGCCCGGTGGCCTTACCACCATAAGACAGGACAGCTTGAACATCTTGATATGGCCCCAATAGTGTTGGTAAGGAGACACTAATTTGTTTAATGCGCCGTGTCTTACCTAACTGCATGTGATCCGGGTAGTCATCTTTGATTTTCAGGTCTTGCAAGGTTAGCGTCGCGGACAGCGTATTGTTAGTCGTTAATTTCAATTGGTTGCCGTCGTTACCGGCGGAAGTGCCTTCACTTCCTTGTAGCAACGCTTCAATCTTATCTTTCAATGCAAAGCTTTTCTCCCCTAAGGATTGGTACACCTGCGCCAGAGAAACGGTGCGTTCCACTTCTAGCGCACGTTGCTCTTGTTTCAGGTGGGCATCTTCCATTTGTACCAGATTCAACATTAAGGTTTCTCCGGCGAGCAGGCCGGCATAGGTTCCTTGCCAGGCTCCCGGTTTAATAAAGCGTGCGGAGGTATCATTAGTTTCCCAACGGTAAGCTTGTTCTGCCATCAGACAACGGGCGACGACTAAATCGTAGAATTGGAAATAAATGGCGGCTAACCGACCACGTAACCAGTTGTACAGCGCTTGATTGCTGAATTTTCGTTGCAGGAAGGCCAGTTGCGCTTGGGTTTGTTCCTGTTGAGTTTTTAGGCTGGTTTTCTGTAATAGTGCTGCTTCACGGCGTACCGATAATGATTTGAGTTGAGCATTGATTTGTTTTATCTCTGCTTCGGCATTATTACGTTGGATCTCCCACTCCTGACGACGACGGCGCCATATTTCAGATTGCGAGACTTTCTCCGCTTCAATTAATAGACCATCTGCGGCGATACCACCACCAATGGCAATGGCATTGGCAATCGCCCCATAGCGTGTTCCCCCGACCGCAAAGCCGTAGATATTGGGCACCATCTCCAGTGCTGCGGCAGCCATATGCAAGCCTTTCAATCCGGCGGTAATACTTTGGGAAGCTATTCGCATATCCAGAGCTTGGTGTTCACCAGCGTTGACATCTTCATCGTATAGCTTGCTGTAGTTGTCAAAGCGCGATTGTGCTCCGGCTTTAGATTTTTCCAGCACGGTTTTTTCAGCATCTATTTCTTCGATGGTTTTGTCCTGAATGCTTAGCGTCGTTAATAACAATTCTTTGGCTTGATTTTGTAGCAAAGCGTTTAGAGCCTCAGCATCTTGGCGTTCAATAATATTTTGCAACGTGGAACCGAACTGTGTGAGTTGAGTGACCATGCCGCGGGCATTTTCCAGCATATGCGGGAAGTGCCACAGTGACATAAATGACTCTGGTAGTTTGCCTCCACCTTGAGAAGTGGCAATGGCGGCGCTGAGTAACGCTTTCGGATCGGCCGGTGTGGTATACATTGGCAAATAGAGCGGTTGACCATCGATAGAGAGATTATGACGCAAGTTATACAGGCGCAGTTCCAGCTTGTTCCAGTAGCTCAACATGACGTCGTTGATTTGTGGCAGGAAAAGATCGGTCAGGGTATTAGCGGAGCGCGGTAATAATGATTCCGGTGCGCCTTGTCGTAGGGTGGTTATTGTGTAGGAATAGGCTTTTTGTATGGTAGTGTCCGCCGCATTGTCCAGACGTGGATCATTCCATGCGGAACTAAGCGGCAGATAGGGTTTATCACCCAACAGGTGCAGTGCCTGCATATACCACATTTTGGCTTCGTTCAGCGTATCCCGCTCCAGTTGGCGATAAGCGTGATCACCGCGGGCCATCAGTAGATCGAGAGTACGCATAAAAGTGGCTACTTTATAGTGCATTGGATCGTGCTGTGCCACTGCGTCAGGATCGACGGAATCCAGAGGATCACTGTTCCAACGGGTATTTTCCAGTAATGGGCGCACATTCCAGTGGTAGTTTTTAATTTGACCATGAACAATATAACCGGATGGGCTCCAGACATATTTTAGCCAACGGCTGGCTTCATCGAAGTTTTGTTCATGTAGCAAACGTTGAGCAACCAGCATCGGGGTATAGTAGAACAGTTCCCAGAAATAGAGGCTGTTGGCGCCGCTGAAATCCATAGGTTCGCTACTAACATTATTCAGGATATTGACGCTCTCAAAATGGGTCAAAATGGATTTAGGGTTTATTGTTACTATTCCTTTATTATCCCTAATAAAGTGAGGGCCCGACCAGGTATCATCTGACGGTGATTGCTTGAAGGTCATATAAACCTTGGCGTGATAATCTTGATTCAGTGGAACATCATCAAGAGGAATAAATAGCGTGGTGCTTACACTTGTATCTTTTAGCTTGCCTGAATAGATAATGTGTGAATTATTATCAGCAACATGTTTGATATAAAGCTTAAACCAACGTTCATCACCATGAGTTGATTGGTTATAGGGGGGTATAACAAACGTAGCATAGAAACCTTTACCTAACTGTGGTTCCTGAATATTCTGAGTCTCCATACTTAGAATCGTATCAATACCCGTAGTGGCACGTTCAACTAATTGGCGAGCAAATAGGGTATTAAGACGAATATGATAGGCTCCCCATTGCATATATTGAGCGCCATTTCCGTCATGGCAAAGAGTGAGCGCGTTATCGGTTTTAACCTTTCGGGTAACAGGGATATTGAAACTTTCATAACCCAGTTTGCGCCCATCATCTGCCAATGCGGTAAAGGTGACATCAATACTGGCTGAATTATTAATAAATTCCAAATTAGAACCATTTATTTCAAGAGTATTAAATTGATAACACATTTCTTCAAAGCTAGGTGATGGTTGAGTGGAGACATCTTTATTCGCAGTAAGAAAGTATTCTTTACCAGCTTTGATTATGACTTGAACCTTTTCAGAAGAGATTGCGGTGTTGATATCTACTGGTCCTGAGACATCAGTAGCAGTCCCTTTACTGTCAGTCATATAGATGTATTGCTTGAGATCATCCGGTTTATTTAGAGAATCTGTTGCATAATCATCACCAATGGCTGCATTTTGATTAGTAAGAGAACGTTCTGCTCCAGGAATCCAAGCTCCTACTTTAGATGAATAATTGGTATCTCGGTGGAATAATAGTCTCCCTTGGTTGAGTTTGCTAGCGTTTTCGCCATATTGATAGACGGGGTAAAATATGAATTTATTTGATGAGTTGTTTGGATTAATTCCCAGGCTGGTATAAACAATGAATTTATCACCCAGTTTGCCGTATTTCTTTATTAGATTGCACTGAATACGCTCCCGGCCTTCTTTTCCATCATGGATTATTCTTAATTTTTGTGAAATATAAATTTTTAAATCACTTGATGCAACTTCGTAATTGATAACTATACTTCCGCCATATACTTGGCTGAGATTATATTCTCCCCAATCATGGCTGTTGCTATGATTTATCAATGGAGGGATTTCATAATCCTCTGCATATCGGTTATTTATTCTTATAATATTATTAGTGTCGAAATGTGTATAACTGTTATCTCGGTAAGAGTTGAGTTGTTCATTGGTCATATCTTTGGAAGACATGTCAGAGAAAATATATAATCCTTGCATTGGCGCAGTTTTATAATCATCCAATTTATCTTTTTTTCTATAAAACATGACCAGCAGGGTATCTTCCCCTTGATAACCTGCGCAATAGAGTCCGGGAACTTGATATTTTTCCAGTTCTAATGCTGATATTTTGTTATTTACATCAAAGGCTATTGGTGTATTCCAGGTGCCGTCATAACGAATATGAGCCAATTTTAATTCATAGTGATAGTCTGTAATGACTTTATTATCCTTATCCTGTTTAGCGACTTCCTTTTGTTCCAGCCAAATCAAATATAAGCGGGATTTATAGATAACTGGGCGGATGGTGCTTTGGTAGGGATTAATTGCGCAGTCGATTTTATTCCATTCACTCCAGGCATTAGCAGCGAATTTACCGTCGTTAAATTTACTGTGATCGACCCTTCGCCAGTAATATTGATTAACTTCTGTTTTACTGTGTCCGATAAAATAGGTCAGCCCTTGGTCATTATTAACATTGTCATGATATGCACTAATGACTGCTAAATTTGCTATTTGTTCAAACGAGGTCAGGTAAGATTTAAATGCATCTTCTACCGTATCGGTATTTAGTTGGCTTTGGCTGACGGATTGCAGTAGCGTGTCCATCATCTTCGTTTGTCCAATGCGCATTGTCGGATCGATATAATTTTCGGGATAGTAAACTAATTGTGAAACGCCAGCCCAGGTGCTGTAACGTTTATTATATTTATCCCAATCGATAAAAAATTGACGGGTAATAACATCAGAAACGGCATGGGTTTCTATATTTTCCAGCGCCCGGTTGACGTACAATTGAATACTGGCAATGGCTTCAGCAATGCGTGTGGTTTTTATTGCAGCGGAAACTTGATTATCAATCAGTAAATATTGGTACAAATCGTCACGGCTTTTAATCGCTGCTGACCTGTTGGCGATCTTACCAATATAATAGTTGCTTAATGCAGTACTGCGAGACTCATCCAAGAATTTGTGTAGGGTATTAGCCTGTTGGGTATCTAGCCCGGCAGTTAATACCATAGCTGCGTTTTCCCATTGGTCATAGGTCGGTGTTTCTTGAACTGGTTTTATATAATCCAATGTTATCAGTGCTGAAATACCTTGCGGGGAGATATTTAAACAGTTCGCTACATTAACCCATTGCAGAATAATATCGATGGATTGCCAATTGGAGAATGTATTTTCTTTAGTAACCTGTTTGTGATTTTGTGCTTGAATACTGGCTTGTTCCAGTAAATTAACGTCAAGATTCATGGCATTAGCCAGTTGTTCCGCCGTTAATGTTTTATTTTCAAAAGCAGTGAGAATAGGAGAGGCTTTTTCACCTAGTGTGTTAACCCAATTGGCAAAGCGGGTTAGGATGATTAATGTTGGTGCATTATGAGCTGGTGCTACTTTATCAGGTTCATCAGGAATGCCAAACAGGGTTGGTTTTGTTACAAATAGGCGAAAAGCATTTTCGTTAATGCCAGAAGAACGATAAATCATTGTTAATTGTGCCAGACAGTGGCAATACTGAATAATTTGCTCCTGCATTTCCAGCGGTTTTGATGCTCCTGGAAGATATTTATCTTGCAACCATTTTTGGAATTTCTCTGTTGTTATTTCTTTTTCGCTTGGTTTGATTACATCGGCCCAGAGAAGAATAGAATGTGCAATATTTTCAGACGGTAATTGTAGGGTTGCGGCAATATAGTGGGATAAGGTAGCTAATAGATTTTTTTCCTCTTTGTTAAAGTCTTGTAAGCCGTTGTAGGCAGTATTCAATAAGTTTTGGATTTCAGGCGTTAGCGTTTTGTCATAGTTGGTGGTGGTCATCAAAAATAACTGATAGACACTCCATTTTTGTGTACGTAGCCAATTGCTTAGGAAGTCGAGTTTATTTATGAGTTTCTCTAGCTCTTTATCATCAATGGTATATAAATTTCTCTTATTTTCACCGATAGTAATCAGTAGTAAATACAGTTCATCAATCGTTAATTGATGAATATCCGCCAGTAATTTAGTCATATAAAGATTGGAAAGATTTTTTATATTATTAGCAATTTTCCCATCTTTATTGTCATGATTAGCAATATGGAGCAATCGATAAAGAGAAATATCATCGGCATTAAAAGCACGTTTAAGTACTGTTTTGTGCCAGTTATCGGTACTGTTCAGACTTAAGTCAATATTGGTGTTTTCGGTGGCAAAAGGTTGTCCGTTGAGTGGTGGGGTATTAAATAGGCGATCAAATTGGCTAGGTTGATTATTATAGGAATACTGTGAAATAGGTGCGTTACATAGTATTAAGGCCGTTTCAGTATCAATGTTGTATTTCTGCATATAGTATTTAACTAAAAAGATTTTACTTAATACTGTTGGGTTAATATTCTGTTCTGGAATAATTTCATCTGGTTTTAGAAATGGCAGGTTTACGGCTCGTGATAATAAAATAACTTTATTGATTCTTAGTAAATGTATTTTCTGAGTATTCAGTTCATGATCTGGATATTTACGAATAAATTGGCTGAGCTCTTCATCACTAAAATTATAATAACTTTTTAGACATTCTGGTATTGCCAGCCAGGTAGGGTCTATTTCGCCAAAATTCTTTTTATAAATTTCCTCTGCATTAGCCTCGGTAATCTCTTCTGTCAGGATATTAAACAATTCCGGCGAAATAGAGTTATTAATCCCTAGCAGTGAAGCTTGATGCATTAATCCGGCAACAGCGGGTGATTTCTGAAATTGCTCAAGTTTAGGATCTTGTAATTGGATAACTTTACGCACATTTTCATAAGCATCATGATAAGGAGTCGCGCCGGAAGGACGGAAAGTGGATAACATTTCCATTACTTTAATATCGCTGTCCAGATTAGCTTTAATCCCTGCTAATAAAAGCTCATTGGACAGAGAGAGAGTAGAAAGCTCGGTATCCATATTTTGCTGGTTGAGCGCCATTAATTTGAGGTCAGGGCGGCGATTATCCAGATGATAAACGGAGTCGCTGGCGTGTAAATTACGTGCTTCACGATAGAGTTCAGTTAAATAAGCTGCGGGAGAGAACATAGAGGAAACCGAACCTGGCGCGACATATTGGCTGGCTCGGCCACCGAATTCATTATTATAGCCTCGTAATTCAGCATGAGGGAGAGTAATACCGAGGTGCACTGCATTTTGTAACTGCGGATTAGCCCGCTTAAGAATACCCGCTTCATATAAGTGATTCTCTTTTTGTTCCTGTTGTGCATCATGGTATAAGCGGTTAGCCTCTGACCAAGAAAGGTTATCACCGACCTCCTGGCGGAATTCATTAAAAGAATAGTGGCAGATATCGGTCAGACAATTAATACCACACTGGTTTTGCAATACATCAGATATTACTTTCACGTATGAGTCTTTTACGTATGAATTCATGTTTTATTCCTTTTAAATCATAAGGTAAATGAAACATCCGTGTGATCTCTGTACCATCAATACAATAAGAGAATGATTCCGTTCTATAGGAAGATGAGGATAGTCACTATGTCACTGTTTTGTTTAAATAGCTGTTGCAAAAAAAGCAGCCGCAAAATTTGCAATTGTTTTTTGATCAAAGCTGTAGGGAATAAACTGTTATTGTTGACATTATGATTGATGAGCAATGAAAGAATAGTGAAATTCAGTTGTGGTGAGTATTAATTATGTAGTTTGTTTAATGTTATACTGGAATTCATTTAATGTAAATATTATCGGAATATTTGTAACTAATTGAAGTATAAAATATGAATGATAATGAGATATATTTATGTTCAATAAGGTAATGTTATTATTCATTAAAATAATTACCCTAATGTAGTGGTCAATTATATTTATTTTATAATAATTATATAAGTATTAAATAAATATTAAGAATGGAAGTGGTGAAATCCAATATCAATTAATGCATGTTCTAATGTAAAAGAATGCAAAGTAGAAACATCGTTGTCATGTTCTATGGTTAATATTCTATACCTAATAGATTTCGAGTTGCAGCGAGGCGGCAAGTGAACGAATCCCCAGGGGCATAGATAACTATGTGACTGGGGTGAGTGAAAGCAGCCAACAAAGCAGCAGCTTGAAAGATGAAGGGTATATTTCTGGAATGAAAACAAGGAGGGTATGTGATGATATTTTGTTCAAAGCAACTAAAGTATTTTATGGAGTCAGCTAAGAAAGAGTCATTCACGTTAGCCGCGGATACGCTTTGTATTACCCCCTCTCCACTTAGCAGGCTCGTATATCAACTGGAACAGCGTGTGGGGTACCAATTATTTGAGCGACTACCGGGAAAAACCAAGCTCACGGAAGAGGGCAAGGCACTATATCAAGAGTTGCTGCCGTGTTATGAAAGGATCCAGAAAGTTGAGGATAACTGGAATTGTCGTAGAAATTATAAATTATCAAACAGAGATAAACTGGTTATTGGCACAAGCGGAGAATATGTTAATAAGATATCTACGGTCGTAAAAAGAGCGGTGCAACGTTATCATTACCGCGATATTTGTATAATCAATAATTTTCTAATTGATGATTTGATAAGACAAGATGCGGTATTTTCTTCCTTAATGAAAGGCGATATAACAGTTTATGTGACGACTGAATGTTATCCAGATAATGATGATATCATCAGGATAGATGGTGCTTATCAAATTCTGTCTCTTGCCGTATCCAATGATATTTTAGAACCGGAAAGTCATGCTGATGAAATAATATCTGGTTTTCCTTTGGTTCAGCATAATAGTGCCTTTTTAAAACAATGCGATAATTTTATGCTATTGAATTATCTGCCTGAATACCAGAATTTAGCGTTATTGGCGGTCCCTGATTTTACTAATAGGTTAGAATTGGTAAAAGCGGGTGTGGCGATAAGTTTAATGACACCCAATGAAATGCGCTATTCTGCCCATATTGATAAAGGTATAGCATTTCTGAATTTTGAATCACGTCCAGCACTATCGGTAAGGTATTGTGCTTATGTTCTCAGAAATAAATATAAAGAACCATTAAATTCATTAATTTCTGATTTGATATTTTAGAGTTTGATTTAATATTGAATGCTACAGTAAAAAATAAGTAAGCCATGAGGTAAATATTCTCTCATGGCTTGTTATTAATTATTTCTGGATAAAGTTTATTTTACTGTTGTATCCCTTTCTATAAGCGTGACGAATTTCAGAGAAAGTTATTGCTTCGGCATATTCATTCGGACCTTCTTTCCTTCTTTTTCCTGTTTTCCAGGGTTGATCTGATTTTAACTGCTCGATAGTCAATTTTTCACCGTTATATCCAGCCATAACAAATCTGAAATCAGGTGATGCTAGTTGTTTTATAAACCAATCCATACCTAATTTACTTGTTTGTCTAAAGAATGCCGTGGCAATAGTATTTTTTAGCCATGATTGGTCTTCTGCTGATAAGGTGCTTTCAAGTTCTCCTGCATTTCCGGCGGAAGCAAATTTCGTTAATATATCTCTCTGTCTTTGAATAGGGAAATCGTTACCATCGCTATTTTTTAAAATGAACGCATCTAATTTCTTGAACCGTTCTTTGCCGGAAAATCCGCTAAAAAAACCCTTTTTGGGTAGAAGATTATTTACCTTATTCTGAATATCTAATTTTCCTTTATTTTCCACCATATGAAAACTCCATGATGCAGTGTAAGCATATTGTTGTTCATAGGCTTCCTGTTTAATTTTATCCGTAGCTGAATCCACCTTTATATCCATAGCATCCAGATATTTAAGTGAGTTGGCTCTTATATTTTCCTCATTCAATTTAGGCGGACTGTCTTCTTTAAGATTTTGAGAAATTCTAAAATAATCAGACAGACTTAATTCACCCATGATACCAAGCCCGGCATTATACTCATCGATGGTAACCGGATTCTTATTAGTAGCGAATGCCTTTCCCATCTCAGATCCGCGGTGATGACTGAAACCATATATAACAGTGTGTTCGACATCTTTAATTTCAGGGGCTCTACCATCAGTATCATGATATTTAATTGGATTATTCCTCACCATCCGATATAAATTCAGCCCATCGATTGTTCCCGCCGGATCGGCACTTAACCATCGTCCTACCCACGGTTGGTAATACCGGTAACCATAATAATATAGCCCGGTGGCATCCCGCTCTTTGCCTGAATAACGGAGGGTTTTATAACTGGCTTCTGTCTGCTTCCTTGCTGCCCATAATGCAGTTCCACCATAGGGATAGTACTCTTCCTCACTGATAATCTCTCCTTTGCTGTCTAATTCAAGCTGACTGGAGCCGATAAGATTATCGTAGCTATAACGCAACTGATTATTGTCGATATCTTCTGGTTTACCGCTCTCCCAGTGTAATACTCGTACCTGTGCCCGGCCCGCTTCTCCTACGGTGATAACTTGCAAATCTTCGGTTGTGGTCGCGCTGTTTTGTGTTAGACGGAGTTCTAAGCTTGGTAAATAAGTTATGCGCTGTATTTGAGCGTTGTTGCTGGCCCGTTGTTCGTTGACTTTTAATATCCTTCTTCCGTCACCACTATAACGATACCATTCCCGATCATCGTTGGCGCCCTTGTCCCGTTTCACCAGTGTTACTTGTTGCAGCTCACCGCGTGTATTCCAGTTCATATTTTGTCCTGGTATCAACGTGTTCTGATGTCCGCCTGCATTAAACAAAGCATCTACTTGCGCCGGATCCTCGGTCAGTGTGCTCAGCACTGCGCGATTGCTCTGGTTAGAAACCGTGATATACGTGGTGTAGTTGTTTTGCGTAGCCGGTGAACTGTGCTGGATTTTAGTCAGATTGCCGCCACGGTCATAAGTATAAGTGCGGGTATAATTGGTGTAGGTGTTATTGTCAGAAGGTAGAGCCGGGGAGGGAAAGTGGTTACTGTGTTGACCGATATTCGCCATTTCGCGTCCGGTTGCACTGATAAGCTGATACAGGGAGTCGTAGGTATAACTGTTTTCCGGTACTACTTTCTGATTGTGCCAGAAACGGGTGGCTTCTGCATCGTTACGGATACTGATGACATTGCCTACCGGGTCATACTCATAACGTAGGTCTTGCAACACCTTGGTGTCTGACGGACGGCGGGTTTTGATACCGATAAGCCGTTGGGTTTCCGGTTCATAACTGTATTCGGTGATAACACCATTGCCGTGTTCCTCGCGTAATTTTTGTCCGGCAGCGGAATAGGTCAGGGATTTGATAATCACTTGTTCTGGCTGGCCTTTTAGTTTTAACCAGCTCCCGCTTAGCTGCCCGGCCACATCATAGGCTAGCTTCTGAATGTTCCCTTTCGCATCGGTTTGAATGAGTGAAGCGCCGGTGGCATCAAAGGTGCTCAGGGTTGTGTAGATGTCACCAGCCAGCATATTTTGCCAGACGGTTTCGTTATCACCTGTCCAGTTTGCCGCTTGAGTGTCGATCAATAGTTGGCTGGATTGAGATAAAACAGTACCGGTCAGTGACAAACTCTCTAACCGGGTAACTCCCGCTGTGTCATAGTGGCGTACGCACTGGCCGGTAAGGTTATGGTTTTTCTCTGCTTCGGTATTGCCAGCCCAAATCAGGTGTTCGGTGATACGGGATGTTTTTCCCTCTGGTGCTTGTTCGGTAACAGACAACAGACGACCGGGCAGGGAAGACATTTCATATTGTCGGGTTTGTATAACACCTGTTGAAGTTACCGTCAGCAGCGGACGGCCTTCAATATCATTCAAAGTGACAGTGCGGCCTGCATCAATGCTCTCTGTACGTAAGGTATTACCGGTCAAATCATACTGCCAAAGAAAATTGGGTTTGATCGTACGGTTGGCTTTCCTGGCCTCATATAGGCGCGGATCGATGCTTTGACTGAGGTGTCCGTGAGTATTGTATTGATGGTGGGTAATACGGGTATCGGTATCGCCATTTGCGGTGGTACGGTGAAAATTGATGTTACGGATCGTCAGACCTCGGTTATCGTGGACGTTGACGACAGGGGTTTTTTGATAAAGTTTAGGATCAATGTTTTTCATGATTTACCTCGTTGTTGAGTTGTTGTGTGTCATCTTTTCTGTAATCGCAATTTTTGTCTGTATGTTAGTTTTTCTACCTATTAGTTTTCCTACAATAGTGTAGTAGATAATTTCCCGATTTAACTGGAGGCAGAGGGTTTGTTGTGGCAGCGGAAATGTTTTATTGCTTTCTGCCATGATCATGATGATGCATAACGAGGCGGCGCCAGAGCCAGTTCAATCCGGTACTTCCTGTTGTGCCGAATAAACCTGCAATCGCAAAAGTCATATAGATGCTGCCGCCACTTTCAAAACTCAGCAGTCCTCCCAGTACACCGGTAAAACAGGAGATGATGAGTTGACAGAATACGTTGATCCAACTCCATTTATATTGTTTGTTTTGCATATCAATGAGGTACCTTACTAATCCGCCCCAGGCCGCAATAAAACCAATGATCAACCAGATAATAAGTTGAGTATCTGACGGTATTATGAGCAACACCTTTCACCTCTATCTATGTTTCCCGCCTGTTAGTCAGGCGGGATTGATCAAGTTACATTTTCACCTCAGCAGCTGTGTCATTTTCATCCTCATTGACAGTAAACCAGGGAGTAAACAAGGTTCGACGGAACCAACCTTTTGCGGTGATAACCTTGATTTCTCGGCCAATGGGATCATAGACATGGGTATCTGCATAAGCTTCTTTTTCCCGCCGGGCACTGTCATTGCTGACGTATCGCCAGTCATTGAGGAAATAGGGCTGATAGGTGCGTATCGGTTGTCCCTTATTGTCATATTCCGTCAGTCCAGTCACTGCCCAACGAGTCTCAGTATGCTTGACATCTATAATCAGAGATCCGTCTTCATTGCGTTGCCACGCCATGCCTGCCTCATGTCGGGCGGCCGCTTGCAACAAGCGGCCAAAGCCATCACTGAATACTACCTGTTGGCGTATCTGTTGCTCAGGATCATGGTCATAACGATCCGTAGTCAATGTGAGGCTGTGAGGAGGTAAACGGGGACCGTTGTTTAACCGGCCAATGAGTTGAGGGGCTGCCTTTTGACTTTGTGCCCAGTGGCGATAAGCCAGTGTGCAGAGGCGTCCGTCTTCGGTGATGATTCGGGCGTTATATAACTTTTTCCGGTCTTGCTCTGCCAGTTTATTGAGGGTTTTCTGACCTAATACTGGCATCCAGCTTTCGGGGGCATAGACCTGACACTGTGCTACAGGGAGCGGTTTTTTTAACTCAATAGCGGCGTTCACATCGGATGGTGGAGAAAACGATGTTTTTTCCGGTGAAGAGTAACCGGTCATCTTGCCGTTTTCAGTTCCCCAAAAGCGCTGTGTGATTGGCCTACCCAGTGCGTCCAGCGTGATAAAGTACTGATTGTCATTGATATCTGTGAGTTGCACAGGAGTCAGAAAACGCCAGTCATATTTGGCTGAGGTTGTTAGTCCAGCAGCATCCCGGGTTTGTGTGACAACGCAATAGTTTGCATCCCAAGTGAGTGTGATTTTGCCCGTGAGTTGGGTGTTGCTCTGTTTTTGCGGGCGCCAGAACTGCTCGGCTGTACCGTAATCGGTATAACCATGATGGGCTACCCAGACTTTATCTTCTCCAGTGCGCGGGAATAGATAATTTGTTTGCTGGTATCCGGCTTGTTCCAGCGTCGTTGACAATTGAGCAGATGGGATACTCCCATCAAACGCTGATAGTGTGGGTTGACTAAATACCGTTGTCTCGGTAAAGGCAACCAGAGTTTGTCGTGTTGGCGTTTGCAATGGCGCGGCATTTTGCCCATTGGTATAAACGGTTTTTTTCTGGCCAAGGTATTCTCGCGGTTTATTATCCGCAATCAGGCCATCTTTAACACTCAGGATTTCCAGATTTAGATCACCAGCAGATACATGTTCAGCGCTGTAAGTAAAGGTATCGCTGCGGGTACTATCCGGTAATCCTAACACCCTAACGTTATTGTCGGTCAGATGATGCCAACTGAACTGTTGATAGGTGAGCCGTAATTGGCGTTGCTGGTCATCATAGCTGTTGGCAAATAAAGCATCAGGTAACGTATCTGGATACGGACTGATTGTCGGTTGCTGGCGACGCGGATACTGTACCGAAACCTGTTTTAACGGTTGACCGAATAGGTCACTGGATAGCGTAATCTCTTGGCTGCATTGCGGATCGCTGGCGATACGTTCGTAATGATAGTTGCGGCTTTCAACTACAGATGACCAAAGCACAGGGTATCGGCTATCGGTATGCTGTAACCGACGTACCTGTGGGCGAAATTCAGTGACTGTGTAGGGAGTTTTTTCCTGTGCACTGCCATCCTCGCCGTATAGTTCACTGCGTAGCAGTTGACCTTTCAGTGCCCGGTTTAGCCAGTACTGACTGTTATCATTTTCCGGTGTTAGTAGAATATCTTGGCCGTCTTGCCAAGTCGTAAAGCGTGGTGAAAAACCGGCAAAAGCCTGATTATCACCATGCCAATACTCTGTCGATAATGTGTTATCTATTACAGGCAATCCGGTGGCATACCAGTTTTTGGTCAGCGCAGGTGGTGTGCGTTCTGGCGCGTTGCCTTGGGCCAGTTGATGGCTGTCTTTCTGCTCAACATAACCAAATCCGCGAAATTCCCGCTCACGTCCATCCCAGGCGCCATGCGCATAACGTAGTGTTGTTACTAATTGGTTGCCGCTGATTTCATCCTTTGTTTCCGTTCGCCACAGGGTGTGTACCGGGAAGGGTAGATAACAAACCGGTGTTTGTTTGGCAGACAGTGCCGCGGCTTTTTCATCCAACCAGAACTGGGCAGAACTACGGTAACGCAAGGTGTGATGAGCCCCCATATTGTTGTTCATTTCACTGAGTAACCACGGTTTTGCGCTGGTCAGATCACAGCGCCAGTGACGCGGAGTCATATGCGGCACACTTAATATTAGGCTGGCGACGCCTAACCCTTGTACATCGGCCACTTGTAACTGACAGGTATGATCAAAACGCACTCCTGCTGGGAAGAATAATGTCACTGGTTTGGCAAAACCGTTGCCGCTTTTATTCAGGAAGATATCCAGACGGTTTGTGTGAACATAAATCAGGTCAGTCGGGCCGCTGCCATCCAGATCGGCCAGATAAACTTGAGCAGGATTAAACGTTGTTTCTGGCTGGCTAAATCCCGGAAGGGTAATAGGTTGACCAAAACGTCCATGCCCCAGATTAGGCCAGCAGGTGACTTTAGTCGCGCTCACTTCAACCAGATGTGCCTGACCGGAACCCAGTACGTCACTAAACGCCACCAACTTATGCGGATCGGCGCCCGGTACTGGCAGTGTGATATCACCGGATTGCACCACATCTTTTCCTTTGGTAAAGCCGTCGCGAGTATTGGCATATAAACGCACACTCTTAGGGCCGATCAGCACCAAATCGGAGAGCCCGGCTCCCATTAAATCGGCGAGTTGCGCGCGTGGATGAGTATATTCCACCGGCAGAGCGTTGAGTGGGGTAAAACGTGTCCAACTGCCATCTGGGCGTTGACTATGATATCCCCGTAATCCTGGTCCGGTGATAACCCAGTCAAGTTGGCCGTCTCCATTGATATCCACCAGCGAGGCGTTACTTTGCAAGGAAGGGACAACAGACAAAGGTTGCATCTTTTCCCAAGTGACGGCATCTGAGCCAATGTCGCCAAGACGTTGTGCGGAGCGGTACCACCAGGCGCCTTTATCTTGATATAGCAAGCCGGGTAATCCTTCGCCTTTAAGGTCAACTAGCTGCCAGCGCTGAATGGCATTGAAGTTTGCCAGCACATTCATCGGCTGCCAGTGAGCGTTATGTTGCGGTGAAAAGTCCTGATATGCCAATTCTAATGGTGGCAGGGTGATGGCAGTACCGTTTTGCTCGTGTCCCACTCGACGAACGAATACCAGCGTGCTGGCGATTGCGCTTTCGTCATAATTGAGTATCAGGCGTGAAACCAGCGTTGGTCCGTTGTGTTCTTTTATCTTATTATCCAGCGCTTGTAGGTGGTGATACATCAATACTTGACGGCATAAGCGGCGGGTACGAATCTCAAAGCCATATTCGTAACGGGAAAAACGGTCCTGACGGTAAAGCCAGCTACCTGTAGGCGAAAATGCTGGTGGCGCTTTCAGGTTGTTACTGCGTTCGCCGTAATCAAATACCAGATAGAATAACCAGTCTGCTTGTGATGGGGCGCTGCCATCCAGACCGGGTAACGTTTCGCTGGCTGTTCGATTGCCGTAATACACGATATGTAGGTAACGTTGTGCTGTGGCCTGTGGATGGAGCGTAATTTCATCAGCTTCGCAACCAGTGTCATCTTCGGCACGATATTGATAATAAATTTGTTCACCGTGTGGTGACACAGAAGCTTCCAGCAACCATTGTGCTGTTTGAGTAGTTTGGAGCGGGTTGCTGATCCGCGCTTGCGGTGATTTGCCCAGTAAATGTACCTGCCCATCTGGGCTATATATCAGCCAAAAATCGGTTTTGCCTGTTGTCTTGGGCTGCCAATATTCCAAGCGGCTGAAATGACTTTCCAGACGGGAACGATATCCGGTAACGGTAAAGATGGCGTCTAAATTGATACCCTGTAATGTCGATTCATCACGCGGTTGATCCGCTACCACCAGTACTTCGCCTTCCGGCCCCAGAAAGGTATCGGTTTCGTTATAATGGGGAACGCCAAAATGCGTGCGGCGGCGGATGGTCATAACGTTGCAATCCCAACCCAGACCAAATGGGCTGTTACCGGCACCGCTGTTGTAGTTCAGGGCAAGTGGAGGGGCATAACCGCGCCCGGCGGAAATAGGCAATGGTAGAGATAGCGCGGCCATACCATCCGGTCCGATGGGGGTTAACGCTTCCCCCATTCCTGTGATAGCGCCTCCCCCTTTGGGTAATGATAGTTCTGTAATACTGAAATCTTGTGAATTTTGCATGAAAGACTCCTTGCAGGCCCCATTCAGGGGCCTGTTTTAGCGCTTAATTAAAATCGTTATTGGCGAATGGTGTAGCGAATATGCAGAATGATGTCGTTCAGACTCTCCAGCATGGCTTGTTGCTTTCCGGTTGCGTTCGGGAAGCTTAATGTCAACGTACCTTTATCGATTCCGATTCCTTCAAATGGCAGGAATTTGCCATCGTTGAAATCCAGTTGGAACTGACCGCTGTCATTCATCCCGTGAGAAACCGCCAATGATTTGCAACTTTCAGCCAATCCGTGGGCATCTCCGCTGTGAGATAGAATCGCCTGCACATCCTGATAGGGGCCTAATAGAGCCGGCAGGGTGACACTGATCTGTTTAATCCGTCGGACGTTACCTACCCCACTGTTTTCTGGGTAGTCGTTACAAATTTGTAAGTCAGCTAACGAAACGGATGCTTGCAGAGAGGTTTCGGCATTTCCTGTACCAAACGTCAGGGTATTACTTCCGCTACCGGCAGTGCCTGATTTATTCTTCACCAGTTTTGCAATTTCCTCAGTCAGGGAAAATTGATCTTTCTCTTTATAGAGATCTGCTAATGAAACAGTACGTTCTACCTCCAGCACGCGTTTATCCTGTTTCAGATGGGCATCTTCCATCTGTGCCAGATTCAGCATTAAGGTTTCACCCGCCAGCAAACCCGCATGGGTTCCCTGCCAGGCACCGGGTTTGATAAAGCGTGCATCGGCATCGTTAGTCTCCCAACGATAGGCCATTTCGGCCATCAAACAACGGGCTACCGCTAAATCATAGAACTGGAAGTAAATGGCGGACAATCGACCACGCAGCCAGTTGTACAGCGCCTGATTACTGAACTTATGTTGCAGGAAGGTCAGTTGTGCATGAGTCTGCTCTTGTTGGGTTTTCAGGCTGGTTTTCTGTAATACGGCGGCTTGGCGGCGTACTGCTAATGATTGAAACTGAGCATCGATTTGTTTCAGCTCTGCCTCGGCGTTATTACGCTGAATTTCCCATTCCTGACGACGCCGACGGTAGGCTTCAGATTGGCTGATTTTATCCGCTTCGGTGTTCATAACACTGGCGGAGAACTCCATGACATTACCTGTGGCTTGGGCAATTGCTCCCCAATGGCTACCACCATCAGCGAAGCCGAAGATGTTAGGTGCCAAATCAAGTGCTGCGCCCGCCAGATGTGATGCTTGAAGAGCAGTAGAGAGGCCAGCGACGGAAGCACGCAACGCCATTGCCTGTTTTTCGCCTGCGTTGATGTCTTCATCGTAGAATTTGCTATAGCTATCAAAACGCGACTGGGCTCCGGCGCGGGTTTTTTCTAGTACGGTTTTTTCAACATCCAGCTCTTCAATGGTTTTGTCTTGTATGCTGAGGTTGGTCAATATCAGTTCTGCCGCCTGATTCTGCAACAGCATGTTTAATGCCTCCGCATCTTGGCGTTCGATAATATTTTGTAACGTGGAGCCGAATTGGGTTAGCTGACTGACCATACTACGGGCATTTTCCAGCATATGTGGGAAACGCCAAACCGATATAAATTCTGACGGAAGATTACTTCTACCTTGTGAACTGGCGACAGCGGCGCTGAGCAACGCTTTTGGATCTGCCGGTGTTGCGAAAATAGGCAGATGTAAAGGTTGACCATCAATAGAGAGGTTATGGCGCAGGTTATACAATCGTTGTTCTAGTTTCTGCCAGTAGCTCAGCATCACTTCGTTGACTTGCGGCAGGAAAAGATCTGTGTTGCTTCCACTTGTAGGCTGGCCTTGTCGTAAATCTGCTATTGCTTTGGCATGTGCCTGTTGTTTTTCAAGAGCTGCGGTTTCTCCTAGCTCTGGATCACTCCATGTTGAACTGAGTGGTAAATGAGGTTTATCACCTAATAGATTCAGTGCCTGCATATACCACATTTTGGCTTCGGCGAGTGTGTCCCGCTCCAATTGGCGATAGGCGTAATCTCCGTGTTCGATCAACAGATCAAGGGTGCGCATAAAGGTGGTGACTTTGTAGTGCATTGGATCGTGTTGAGCTATGGCATCGGGATCAAATGAATCTAAAGGATCATCGTTCCAACTGGTGTCCTCTTGTAATGGGCGGGCATTCCAGCGGTAATTCTGCATTTGACCATTGACAATATAGCCAGATGGATTCCAGACATATTTCAGCCAACGGTTAGCCTCATCGAAGTTTTGCTCGTGCCGCAAACGCTGAGCAATCAGCATTGGGGTATAGTAGAACAGTTCCCAGAAATAGAGGCTGTTGGCGCCGTTGAAGTCCATTGGTTCCGTAGCATTAGGTGAATTTCCCCCTAATTTAGGTTCCTGAATATTTTGAGTTTCCATGCTCAAAATAGTATCTATCCCCGCGTTGGCGCGGCTAATTAATTGACGGGCAAACAGTGTATTAAGGCGAATGAGAGAGTTTCCCCACTGCATATATTGCGCCCCGCTAGGATCGCTGTGAAGGGATAGGACATCATCCGTATTGACTTTCTTAGTAATAGGAATACTGAAATGTTCTTCTCCCAGCTTACGATCATTATTATCACCGTCAAATTTCTCAGCAAATGCGGTAAAGGTGATATCAACACTCGCTGAATTATTAATAAAATTCAGATTCGAAACGTCTATTTCGAGAGGCTTAAACTGATAAATCATCTCTTCGAAGCTGGGTAATGGTGTATTAGAACCGTGTGTTTTAGCTGTAAAAGTGTTCTGCTGATTACTCTGACTGCCAGAATTCACTTTTACCTGAACTTTTTCCGGGAGAATGGTTGTATTGATGTTTATTGGTCCAGAAACATCGGTATCAATACCGCCGTGGTCATCCATATAGAAATATTTTGTGAATAATCCTTCGTCTGTAAGCGAATGGGTGATATAGCCATCATTACCACTGATATTATCTGTGGATATTTCTTGTGCTTGTTGTGATCCAGGAATAGGGAACCAGGCTCTTACAAAGTTCGTGGCACTATCCCGATAAAATAGTAGCTTCCCTTTTTTGGCAGTGTCCCCATATTGATAAACAGGGTAGATGAATTTTTTATTTGATAAGTTATTTGGATTAATACCTAGCGTAGTATAAATAATAAATTTATCACCAAGCTTACCGTATTTCTTCATCAGGTTGCATTGATTGCGTTGCTGACCCTCATATCCATTATGAATAATTCTTAACTTTGGTGAAATTCGGATTTTTAAGTTATTTGATGTAGATTCCAGGCTGATGGCTGAAATATTTCCGCCATACACCATACTGAGGTAGCCTTCTCCCCAATCATAACCGTTATTACTGTTTACTGATGAAGGGATTTCGTAGCTTTCTGCATAGCGGTTATTGACTCCAATAATATTATTGGTATCAAACTGTTTATAAATATTGTATCTATAATTACCAGGGGCCATCTCTTCTTCTGACATATTAGAGGAGATATATAATCCTTGCATAGCAATAGATTCAAGTTTGTAATCTGCATCTTCTGGCCGTTTTGGATAAAATATTACTAGTAGTTTATCTTTGCCTTGATAACTTGCACAATAGAGTCCTAGTACATTATTCGGTTCTAGATTTAGATCAGATATTTTTTTATTTACATCAAAGGTGACTGGTGTATTCCAGGTACCGTCATAACGAATATGCGCTAGTTTCAGTTCATAATAATAACCCGAGGTGGTTTTGTCACCTTCCTGTTTAGTCACCTTTTTCTGTTCCAGCCAGGTAATATACAGGCGGGATTGGTAGACTACCGGGCGGATAGTATCTTCGTAGGGGTTAATTGGGCAGTCAATTTTGTGCCACTCACTCCAGGCATTAGCGGGGAATTTACCTTCGCTGAATTTATTGTGATCCACACTGCGCCAATAATATTGATTGACTTCTGTTTTACTGCGTCCGATAAAATAGGTCAATCCTTGGTCATTATTAATGTTGTCATGATAGGCGCTGACGACTTCCAGATTAGCCACCTGTTCGAATGACGTTAGATAAGATTTAAAGGCATCTTCTACGGTATCGATATTTAATTGGCTTTGGCTGATGGATTGCAGCAGTGCATCCATCATTTTTGTCTGACCAATACGTAGCGTCGGATCGATGTAATTTTCTGGGTAGTAAAGGAGTTTAGCCATGCCGGCCCAGGTGCTGTAGCGTTTGTTGTATTTATCCCAGTTGGTGAAGAATGAGCGGCTGGTGACACTTGTGACAGTATCTCCCTCCATATTTTTCAACGCGCGGTTAATATACAGTTGGATACTGGCGATAGCTTCCGCAATCTCTGTGGTTTTGATGGCGGCGGAAACCTGATTATCGATCAATAGGTATTGATATAGGTCATCCCGGTTTTTAATTACCGTATGTTTTCTTGCTTCTCGATCTTTTTGGTTATGAGAATAAATATAGTACGCGCTTAACGCAGTACTGCGAGACTCATCCAGAAACGCATGTAGAGCATTGGCTTTTTGGGTGTCCAGCCCGGCGGTTAATATCTCAGCGGCGTTTTCCCATTGGGTATAGTTATTGGAGGGAGGTTTTGCAGTCAGCATTTTAGCTAATGTAGAAACACCTTGTGGGGAGATGTTCAATTGACGCGAGATGCTAATCCATTGCCGGATAGTGTCGATAGATGACCAGTTGGAAAAATCAGCTTCTGCTTGAGTCTTGGCTTGCTCCAGTAGATTTTTATCAAGATTCATGGAGTTAGCCAATAGTTCTGCTGTTAATGTTCCTTTTTCAAATTCGGTCAATACAGAAGAGGCGTTTTCGCCTAGTGAGTTAACCCAGTCAGTAAAACGCGTTAGTGACATTAGTGTTGATACGTCATGTGTTGGTGTTGTTTCAGTTGTTTTGTTTTTGATAACAAAGAGTCGCGGCTGTGTCACGAACAGACTTAAGGTGTTTTCGCTAAGGCCGGTAGAACGGTAAATCAACGCTAGTTGTGCCAGGCATTGGAAGTACTGGACAGCCTGTTGAATTGGCGTAGTTTTTTCGGCTGCTTCGGCTGCTTCGGCTGCTTCGGCTGCTTCGGCTGCTTCGGCTGCTTCGGCTGCTTCGGCTGCTTCGGCTGCTTCGGCTGCTTCGGCTATTCCAGCTACTCCAGCTACTCCAGCTATTCCAGCTATTGCTGCTGTTCCTGTTGGTTTCGATTGAGTTCTATCGGGATTTTTCCGCAACCAGTTCCAGAGTGTATCTACCGTCATTTTGTTTGCTTTGCCAGAATTTAGTTTATCTGCCCAGTCCAGCATGGAGAGAGCAACATTCTCAGATGGTAATTGCAGAGCTGCGGCGATATAAGGAGATATGGCTTTTAATAGCTCTTCTTTGGTTTTTGCCTTTTTCTTGTCAAAATCTTGCAGACCGTTATATACAGTATCCAATAAGTTCTGGATTTCGGGTGTCAGGGTTTTGTCATAGTTGGTGGTGGTCATTACAAATAACTGATGGACACTCCACTTCTGTGTACGTAGCCACCTGGTGACGTTATAAAGTTTGTCAATCAAAGTCGCCAGATCGGTATGACTGATGGTAGATAAATTAGTTGTTTCTTTACCGATGGCGTTCAACAGTAACCCCAGTTCATCAATAGTTAACTGATGGATGTCTGCCAGTAATTTGGTTAGATTGGAATGAGAAGGATTTTCTGAAATTGGTGCTTTGCATAGTATTAATGCAGTTTCAGCATCAATACCATAACGTTGCATATAGTATTTAATATGAATAGCTTTCCTTAATACGCCTACATATGTTTCTGGTTCGTCATTAAGGTTAAGGTTTGCTGGAAGTGCTTTTTGGAGAATATCAGTGGCGATGCTATTCAGGATTGTTGGTGAAAGTTTGGTTGCCCGAGATAGATGAATATCCTTATTGAATTTCAGCAGATAACGTTGGGTAATACTCTCTTTCTCATTCTTTAGTTCATCTATTTGTTTAATCTTTTTGCTGAAATAATTAAATTCCCCATCGGTCAGGTTATAGTAGTTTTTTAGATATGCTGTTTTTGTTATCGAAGGGGAGGGGATATTGCCAAAATTTTCTTTATAAATTTTACTTAGCTTCTGTTCATCTTTTATATTTAGATCCTCCTTTAAAATTTCGAAAAATTCAGGAGATACAGAAGCATTAATCTCCAACAGAGAAGCTTGATATTTTAGTTCATCGATAGTTGTTTCTAGTGATGTACTAATGTGTTCAAAGATAGGAGCCTGTAACTGAATAACCTTACGCACACTTTCATAGGCATCATGATACGGCATCGAACCAGTAGGGCGGAAAGTTGATAATATTGCCATTACCTCAGTATGTTGGCCTAATCTAAGCTGAGTCTTAATACCTTTCATCAACATGTCGTTAGACAGAGAAAGTGTGGAAATCTCCGTATCCATACTTTTCTGGCTGAGCACCAGTGATTGTAGATCTGGACGCCGTTTATCCAAATGATAAATAGAATCTTTGTCATGTAAATTCTGTGCCTGGCGATAAAGTTCAGCCAGATAAGCCGCAGGAGAAAACATAGAAGAAATTGCGCCAGGGGCTGCATACTGACTAGCGCGGTTGCCAAATCTGCTATTATAACCTTGCTGGTCAGCATGAGGTGTTGTCAGGGCAAGATGTACCGCACTTTGTAATTGAGGATTAGCGCGTTTCAGAATGCGGGCTTCATGCAGGAGATTTTTCTTTTGTTCTTGCTGTGCTTCAAGATATAAGCTTTGGGTCTGTGACCACGAAAGTTTATCTTTCACTCTTTTGCGAAGCTCTTCAAAAGAGAGGTGGCAAATATCAGTCAGAGAAGTAAAACCCTTTCCTAATGCTTGTTGATATTCTATCTTGAGTGTGTTCATGCTTATTCCTTTTAAATATTGAGTCTATAAAACATTTATGCTGGTCTGAGTATCATGGATATAAATAAGGTTATTAATATCCATCAAAACAAAGGCAACACAGGTAACGTCTGATAGCGGTTTGAAATTAGGTTGAAAATAACGGCAAATAAAAACACCATTTAACTATCAACTATTTCTCAATGTTATTATTTAGTTAAATGGCTATTGAGATGCAATAACAAAATTTATAATTGCATTGTAAGTAATATAATTGATTGACAATAACAAATTGAAATAGTTGCTTTTGTTACATATGGCATGCTATGAAAAAGAAGAGGGTTGATATTTTATAGTAGGCAATGGGACTCACGAGAAAAGGAAATATCTCTGTTATAACGAGCGCCAGACAGGTTAAGAGAGCAGACTGTGGGTGTGGTATATATTCGTGCAAGGTTCAGGCCCCGTTTAGGAGCCTGCCTTTAGTATTTAATTGAGATGGTTATTAGCGGATGGTGTAGCGAATATGCAGAATGATATCGCTCAGTGTCTGCAACGTGGCTTGCTGTTTGCTAGTCGCATGCGGGAAACTGAATGTCAATGTGCCGGTATCGTTAATCGCTATCCCTTCAAACGGCAAGAACTTACCGTTGTTAAAATCCAATTGGAATTGACCGCTGTCATTGATTCCATGAGAAATCGCCAGTGATTTACAGCTTTCAGCTAATCCGGTTTCACTTCCTCCGTAGGACAGAATGGCTTGTACATCCTGATATGGCCCTAACAGGGCTGGCAGGGTGACACTAATCTGTTTAATGCGTCGAATGTTGCCTACGCCGTTGCCTTCTGGGTAGTCATTATGTAATGACAAACCTGACAGAGAGATTTTGGCATTTAGTTGGTCGTTTTCTAATGTAACGGAATGATTATCAACGGGGTCAGTTGTACCACCTGCTATCAGGGCAGAAATCCGGGTGGTCAAATTGAATGATTTTTCTGGCAGTGCTCCATAGAATTGCGCCAGTGAAACGGTCCGCTCTACTTCCAGAGCGCGTTGATCCCACCTCAAATGGGCATCTTCCATTTGTGCCAAATTCAGCATCAAGGTTTCACCAGCCAGTAAACCCGCATGGGTTCCCTGCCAGGCGCCGGGTTTGATAAAGCTTGCTGCGGTATCATTAGTCTCCCAACGATAAGCCATTTCAGCCATCAGACAACGCGCTACGGCCAAATCGTAAAATTGGAAGTAAATAGCAGCTAGCCGACCACGTAGCCAGTAGTACAACGCTTGATTACTGAATTTACGTTGCAGGAAAGTCAATTGCGCCTGAGTTTGTTCCTGTTGGGTTTTCAGGCTGGTTTTCTGCAATACCGCAGCTTCACGGCGTACTGTCAGTGATTGAAGTTGAGCATCGATTTGTTTTATCTCTGCTTCGGCATGATTACGCTGGATTTCCCACTCCTGACGACGACGGCGATAGGCTTCTGACTGGCTGATTTTATCCGCTTCGGTGTTCATCACACTGGCGGAGAATTCCATAACATTACCTGTCGCTTCGGCAATTGCCCCCCAACGGCTACCGCCATCAGCAAAACCGAAAATGTTGGGTGCCAGATCAAGCGCAGCACCGGCCAGACGTGATGCTTGCAGGGCGGTGCTGAGGCCAGCAACGGAGGCATGCAATGCTATAGCCCGGTTTTCACCCGCATTGATATTTTCATCGTATAGCTTTTTGTAGCTGTCAAAGCGTGATTGCGCCCCGGCTTTGGATTTTTCCAGTACGGTTTTTTCCGCATCCAGCTCTGCGATGGTTTTGTCCTGTACGCTGAGATTGGTCAATATCAGTTCTGCTGCTTGATTCTGCAATAGTGTGTTTAAGGCTTCCGCATCCTGACGTTCGATAATATTTTGCAACGTGGAGCCGAATTGAGTGAGCTGGCTTACCATACCGCGCGCGTTTTCCAGCATCTGTGGGAAACGCCACAGTGACATGAATGACTGTGAGAGAGCTACTCCACCTTGGGAGCTAGCGACAGCGGCGCTAAGTAATGCTTTTGGATCTGCCGGTGTAGCGTAAATAGGCAGATGTAGCGGTTGGCCGTCAATAGAGAGGTTGTGGCGCAGGTTATACAGTCGTTGTTCCAGTTTCTGCCAGTAGTTTTGCATCACTTCATTGACCTGTGGCAAGAAAAGATCTGTCGGGTTGTTGTGCCGACTAACATCACCTTGTTGCAGGGCGGTCATTGCTTGGGCGTGTTCTTCTTGCTTTTCCATTTTGGCAGCGTTACCTAAACTTGGCTTACTCCACTCTGAACTGAACGATAAATCGGGTTTATCGCCTAACAGATGTAGTGCCTGCATATACCACATTTTGGCTTCATTGAGCGTGTCTCGTTCTAACTGACGATAGGCGTAATCTCCACGGTCCAGTAACAGATCAAGGGTACGCATAAAAGTAGCGACTTTGTAATGCATTGGATCATATTGCGCTATAGCATCGGGATCGACCGAATCCAGTGGATCATCGTTCCAACGGGTATCTTCCAGCAACGGGCGAACATTCCAGTGGTAATGTTGAATCTGACCATGTTTAATATAACCAGACGGATTCCAGATATATTTTAGCCAGCGATTAGCTTCATCGAAGTTTTGTTCGTGTAGCAGGCGCTGAGCAATCAGCATTGGAACATAGTAGAACAATTCCCAGAAATAGAGACTGTTGGCACCGCTGAAATCCATGGGTTCCGTGTGCTGATCGATAAGAATAGAAACATCAAGAAAGCCTTTATATTTATTGACGATTGCATCAGCATCGTTTATCACTACTGACTTATTATCAGCGTCATTAACCAACACAAATTTCTCATTGGTTTTATCAAAATGGAATAAAGCGGTTTCCCCGTTTTGTTGATCTCGATAGAACTTCCTCTGATATTCTACCGCGATTTCGACTCGCTCTTGTGTATTAGCCCAAGGGATAAAAAGAGTGGCGCTAGTTTCGCTATCAGTTAATGTTCCCTTGTAGTATAAATTCATCAGTTTATTGTCATTTCTTATATGAATGTTAAACCAGCGCTCATTGCCATGTACGGTTTGATCATATTTAGGAAGAATGAGATGAGTAAAAAAACCTTTCCCTAACTGAGGTTCTGGCAATTTCTGCGTTTCTATACTTAAAATAGTATCGATCCCGGCTGTAGCGCGACTAATTAATTTACGGGCAAACAGCGTATTAAGACGGATACGATAACCTCCCCACTGCATATATTGCGCCCCGTTTGTGTCGTGGTAAAGGGTCAGGATATTATCGTTTTTAATTTCATGGGTAATAGGATCCCGGTTATTCACCCTTATGACATTGTTAGTGTCAAATTGACTATAGGTGAGTTCATAAATAGTTTTGTGCTGTTTAGGCTCTATACCTTCAAATAACATATTGGAGGAGATATACAGTCCTTGCATTAATTCTTCTAATTTTTTTTCTGCTTCTGCTTCTGCTTCTGCTTCTGCTTCTGCTTCTGCTTCTGCTAACTTTTCTACTTTTCTCTTATACTCATCCAAGTCATCTCGTTTGCGATAAAACATTACCAGTAATTTATTGTCTTGATGATTTGCACAATAGAATCCTAGTTGTTGTTTCATTAGCTCCAGCTCTAGTTGTTCTTGTAGCCTTTGTATCCTTTCTTCTTCTCCTTGTTTTGCATTTAGGTCAATTTGATATTGAGGATTATTTTTATCATCATATTGCTTCATATTTTTTTCTAATTGTTTATGGTATATTCTCGCTGCTGTCAATTCTTTCAATATTTTTAATAAATTCGGTGTATTCAAAACATCAGATACTTTACTACTAACATTAAAGGTTATTGGTGTATTCCAGGTACCGTCGTAATGGATATGTGCCAGTTTTAGTTCATAATAATAATCTTCAACGGTTTGATTATTATCTGCCTGTTTAGCAATTTTCTTTTGCTCTGGCCAGATCAGATACAGGCGGGATTGGAAAATTACCGGGCGAATAGTGCTCTTATAGGGATTCATTGGGCAGTCAATTTTGAGCCACTCACTCCACGCGTTAGCGGGGAACTTACCGTCGCTGAATTTATTGTGATCCACGCTACGCCAATAATATTGATTAACTTCGGTTTTACTGTGCCCGATAAAATAGGTTAATCCCTGATTGCTATCGATGTTGTCATGATAGGCGCTGATGATTTCCAGATTAGCTACCTGTTCGAATGACGTCAGATAAGACATAAAGGCGTCTTCTACCGTATCGGTATTTAATTGACTCTGGCTGATGGATTGCAGCAACGTATCCATCATTTTTGTTCGCCCAATTCGTATTGTCGGATCGATGTAATTTTCAGGATAGTAAATGAGCTTAGTAATACCGGCCCAGGTGCTGTAGCGTTTATTATATTTATCCCAATCGGTAAAGAATGGCCGGGTGACAGCCTGCGAAACTGCGTTTCCCTCCATGTTTTTCAATGCCCGGTTAATATATAACTGGATACTGGAGATTGCCTCAGCAATCTGAGTCGTTTTTATCGCGGCGGAAACCTGATTATCAATCAATAAATACTGATACAGGTCATCACGGTTTTTAATCGCTGGATTTTGACGAGCAACTTTACCGATATAGTATTTACTCAATGCGGCGCTACGAGACTCATCCAGAAAAATATGCAGGGCATCGGCCTTTTGGGTGTCCAGTCCTGTGGTTAATATGGCTGCTATGTTTTCCCATTGGTTATAGTCAGAGGGAGATTCTATATCCAATACTTGCGCCAGTGCAGAAATGCCTTGTGGAGAGATGTTCAATTGGTGCGCGATATTAACCCATTGCCGGATGGTATCGATAGATGACCAGTTGGAGAAATTAACTTTGGCTTGAGTCTTGGCTTGCTCCAGTAGATTTTTATCAAGATTCATGGCATCAGCCAACTGTTTTGCTTCTAATGTCCCCTTTTCAAATTCGGTCAGTACAGAAGAAGCTTTTTTACCCAGAGAGTTAACCCAGTCAGTAAAACGCGTCAGTTTTATCAGCGATAATGCATTGTGTGTTGACGTTGTTCCTGCGGTAAGACCAAAAAGTTGCGGTTGTGTGACAAACAGACGTAAAGTGTTTTCGCTCAGGCCGGTGGAACGATAAATCAGCGCCAGTTGTGCCAGACATTGGCAATATTGGGCTGCTTGTTCTGGTGTGACAGCAGTTGATTGTTTTGGATTGTGTTGAGCTTGTAACCATTCCCAGAGTTTTGTTGCTGTCATTGTACCCGCACCAGGCTTTAGTTGATCTGCCCAAATGAGTACATAGTGAGCGGCATTTTCAGATGGCAATTGTAGAACGGCGGCGATATAAGGAGAGATCTTCAACAGGAGATTTGCCTCGTTTTCACTGTTAAAGCCTTGCAAACCATTATAGACAGTATCTAGCAGATTCTGGATTTCCGGCGTCAGGATCTTGTTATAGTTGGAGGTGGTCATCATAAACAACAGGTATGTATTCCATTTCTGTGTATGTAGCCACTGGGTAACGCTATAAAGTTTGTCGATTAAAACAGACAGATTGTTATCACTGATCCCAGATAAACTGGTTGATCCTTCACCTATGGCAACCAGCAGTAAATTCAGTTCATTAACAGTTAACTGATGGACATCTGCCAGTAATTTGGCTAAATAGAGATAAGAAATATTAGTTAAGTTATTGGTTATTTTTCCATTGTCATTGTCACGATGAATCATCTTTAATAATTGATAAAGCGAGATATCATCGACATTAAATGCACGTTTAAGCACTTCTTTTTGTTGGTTATCAGTATTGTTTTGGCTTAAATCAATCTCTTCATCCCAAACGTGAAAATCCTGGCCATTCAATGGTGGGGTATTAAATAAACGACTAAATTGATTGGGGCTACGGCTATAGTAATTTTGTGAAATGGGTGTATTGCACAGTACTAATGCAGTCTCAGCATCAATACCGTAACGCTGCATATAGTATTTAACGCGAAAGATTTTCTTTAATATCTCTATATTGATGTCTGGTATATCGTTCAGGTCATCGTATATAGTAGGGCTATATTCTAGGGTGACTTCTATAGGTTGGGATATTGCCTGATAAGTGCTACTAAAGGCAATGTTTTTAAGGAGTTCCGGTGCCATTTCTGTGGCTCGTAACAGAAGAATAATCTTATTAAGCTTGAGTAGATAATATTGAGCCGGTTGTTGGCTACCATATTCGGAATTCATTTCCTCATGTATTAGTTTAATATTTCGTTGGTCAATAAACTGGTTAACTTCTTCATCAGTCAAATTATAATAGCTTTTTAGATATTCTAGCGTTGCCATTAAAGAAGGCTGAATATCGTCAAAGTTTTTTTTATAGAGCCTTTTAATCTCTTCATCATCATCTGTAATCTGCTCTGTTAGGATATTAAATAGTTCTGGAGAGATGGAAATATTCATCCCCAACAGGGATGCTTGATATTTCAGTTTAGCGATATCTGTTTCTGGTGATGGACTAAATTGGTCGAATACCGGATTTTGTAACTGAATAACTTTACATATATTTTCATAAGCATCGTGATACGGCATCGAACCAGCAGGGCGAAAGGTTGATAGCGCTTTCATCACATCAGTATGGCTTTCCAGTCCGGCCTGCTTCTTAATCCCTTCCAGCAACACCTTATTAGATAGAGAAAGTGTAGAAACTTCATCATCCATATTTTGTTGGCTGAGTGTCAGTAATTTTAAATCAGGGCGGCGTTTATCCAAATGATAATCGGAATTATCTGCATGTAAACCGAGCGCTTGCCGATAAAGTTCGGTCAGATAAGCGGCGGGAGAGAACATGGAAGCAACTGCGCCGGGGGGAACATACTGGCTGGCGCGGCCACCAAATTTACTGTTATAACCTTGTTGATCGGCATGGGGGGTGGTTAAAGCAAGGTGTACCGCATTTTGTAATTGAGGATTAGCGCGTTTGAGGATACTCGCTTCATGCAGTCGGTTCTGTTGTGTTATTTCAGGGCGTTCTGGCGTGATTGTGCTCATGATTATTCCTTTTAAATGTTAAATAAATAAAATATTTATGCTGCTCTGAGTCCCATGAATGCAGTAAAAAGATTCTTAGTATTCATTAAAAGAGGGCAGCCAATATGACGACTGATAACAAAATGGAATAGGTTGAAAATGGCTGAAAAATAAAAAGATATTATTCAATAATTAACTATTTCATAAAGTTATTATCTATAATTTCTTTAAATGGCCGTTGTGATGCAATAACAAAAAATATAATTGCGTATATGATAGTTGAAATTATATATAGTAACTATTTGTAATAATTACATTTGTTATAAATGGTATTTTATGAAAAATAAGATGTTTAATATTTTGTGATGAGTGAAGGAAACTTTTGGAAAATGCATTATTTTGGTTGTTTGCAGGCCCCGTTTTGGGGCCTGTTTTGGTGTTATGTTGAATGATTATTCAATAATCGTGTAACGAATATGCAGAATGATATCGTTTAACGTTTGCAACATAGCTTTCTGCTTGCTGGTGGCATTTGGGAAGCTCAACGTTAGTGTACCCTTATCATCAACGGCAATTCCTTCAAACGGCAAGAATTTGCCGTCGTTGAAATCGAGCTGGAATTGACCGCTGTCATTCATCCCGTGAGAAACTGCCAGCGCCTTACAGCCTTTGGCTAACCCGGTGGCATCTCCGCCGTAAGACAGAATTGCTTGTACATCCTGATAGGGTCCCAATAATGCTGGCAAGGAGACACTGATCTGTTTGATACGACGGGTTTTACCAATAGATGCTGGGTAATCGCTGCGAATGTTCAGGTCAGACAACGAAATAGATGCTTGCAGAGAGGTGTTGGTATCGGTACCGGTACCAAACGCCAGCTTATTACCGCCGTTGCCGGCGCTGCCTGAGCCTTTAGTCACTAATTCTGCGATTTTCTCCGCAAGCTTGAATTTATCGCTGGATAGTCCAGCATAAACTTCGGCCAGTGAAATAGTTCGCTCCACTTCTAGCGCACGTTGATCGCGCTTCAGATGAGCATCTTCCATTTGCGCCAGACTCAGCATCAAGGTTTCACCGGCGAGCAGACCGGCATAGGTTCCTTGCCAGGCTCCGGGCTTAATGAAGCGAGCAGCGGTATCATTAGTTTCCCAACGATAAGCCAATTCAGCCATTAAACAGCGGGCTACCGCCAGATCGTAGAACTGGAAGTAAATAGCCGCCAGCCGACCGCGCAGCCAGTTATACAGCGCCTGATTGCTAAATTTACGTTGCAGGAAGGCCAGTTGAGCTTGAGTCTGTTCTTGTTGGGTTTTCAGACTGGTTTTCTGCAATACTGCGGCTTCACGGCGCACTGTCAGTGATTTAAGTTGAGCGTCAATTTGTTTCAATTCCGCTTCGGCATTATTACGCTGGATTTCCCACTCCTGACGACGGCGGCGATAAGTTTCAGACTGACTAATCTTATCTGCTTCGGTGTTCATGACATTAGCGGAGAATTCCATCACATAGCCTGTTGCTTCGGCAATGGCGCCCCAACGGCTGCCGCCGCCAGCGAGGCCGAAAATGTTAGGTATCAGATCAGCCGCCGCACCTGCCAGACGTGATGCCTGAACTGCTGTGGTGAGACTGGCGGCGTTGGCACGCAGCGACATCGCGCGATCTTCACCTGCATTGATATTTTCATCGTACAACTTACTGTAGCTGTCAAAACGCGATTGTGCTCCGGCGCGGGTTTTCTCCAGTACAATTTTTTCGGCATCCAATTCTTCAATGGTTTTGTCCTGAATGCTGAGGTTGGTCAATATCAATTCTGCCGCCTGATTTTGCAGTAAGGCATTTAGCGCTTCTGCGTCTTGACGTTCGATAATATTTTGTAATGTGGAGCCAAATTGAGTAAGTTGACTGACCATATTGCGCGCGTTTTCCAGCATGTGAGGGAAACGCCATAGCGATATGGACACTTGAGGAAGAGGGTTTCCACCTTGAGAAGTAGCGACGGTTGCACTGAGCAATGCTTTAGGATCTGCCGGTGTGGCATACATTGGCAGATACAGCGGTTGGCCGTCGATAGCGAGATGATGACGCAGGTTGTACAGCCGTTGATTCAACGTTTGCCAGTAGTTCATCATCACTTCGTTAACTTGTGGCAGGAAGAGATCGGTCAGGCTGTTTGCGGTGCGCAATAATGATGGTGTTGGTGCACCTTGTCTCAAGGCGATCATGGAACGGGAGTAGGACTGTTGTGTGGTTACATCAGCCGCCTTATCCAGACGTGGATCGCCCCAGGTCGGGCTGAGTGGTAGATAGGGTTTATCACCTAATAGGTTCAGCGCCTGCATATACCACATTTTGGCCTCGTTGAGCGTATCCCGTTCCAGTTGGCGATAGGCGTAATCTCCGCGGGCTATCAGCAGATCAAGGGTACGCATAAAGGTCGAAACTTTATAGTGCATGGGATCATGTTGCGCCACTGCGTCAGGATCGATGGAATCCAGTGGGTCACTGTTCCAACTGGTATTTTCTAACAGTGGTCGCACATTCCACTGATAATTCTGAATTTGACCATGCACAATATAACCGGATGGGCTCCAGACATATTTCAGCCAGCGATTAGCTTCATCAAAGTTTTGTTCATGTAGTAAACGCTGAGCAACCAGCATCGGGGTGTAGTAGAACAGTTCCCAGAAGTAGAGGCTGTTAGCGCCGCTGAAATTCATCGGTTCTGTGAAAGAAGGTACGACTGTGGCTGATGCGAGCCCTGGGAAAGTGCCTTTGTTATGAGTTGTATCGAGTATAGCGGGTTCATTATTATTCTCTTTAACAAAGCGGATATCATTTGTTTTTCCCTTTTGATAAACCGCATAGACATAGAGGTTGTCTTTATTTCCAAAAGCATCATCAAGACGAGGTAAGAATAACCTTACTGTTGTTTGTGTTATATCACTTAATGTTCCCTGATAAATGGGAAAATAATCACCTGATTTAAAAATACCAGAATACATAATCGTAAAGGACTTATTAGCACCGTGGATATCATGGTTATATTTATCCATAACCAATTCTATATAAGCGCCTATTCCCATCATCGGTTCCTGAATATTCTGAGTTTCCATACTCAGAATCGTATCAATTCCGGTAGTAGCACGTTCAACTAATTGGCGTGCAAATAGAGTATTAAGACGAATACGATAAGCTCCCCATTGCATATATTGCGCACCATTTTCATTATGGTGGAGGGTCATAGCATTAGCGGTATCAACCTTACGGGTGACAGGTATATTGAAAATTTCTGAACCTAGCTTACGGCCATCCTTGGCAAATGCTGTGAAGGTGACATCAATACTGGCTGAATTATTAACAAAGTTTAGACCTGAGCCATCTATTTCTAGAGCATTAAATTGATAATACATTTCTTCCAGGCTAGGTGATGGCTGAATAGCGACATGTTTATCTGCTGTAAAAGTTTGCTTATTACTGCCCGCTTTTAATGTTACCTGAACTTTTTCCGGGGAAATTTCAGTGTTGATATCTATTGGTTCTCGAACATTAGTGACTATTTCTTGCCCGTCAGACATTATAAAGTTTTTTTTAAAATCAGGTGATTCGTTTGGTATGTATTTAATATAGTCATAACTGTTTTTACTTTCTTTATATGAGGTGAGATTTTCAGTTTCATCCGCTAAAATTACAACTCCGGAATTGCTATTCCGATAGAATAACAGTTGCCCTTCATTTAGATTATTGGTGTTTCCATTATATTGATAAACAGGGTAAAACATCTGTTTACTTGACGCCTCTGGATGAATACTCAAATTTGTATAGATAATAAACTTATCACCGAGATTACCGTATTTCTTCATCAGGTTACACTGGTAATGTTGTTGTTCTTCACGGCCATTATGAATTATTTTTAATCTTGGTGAGATATTGATTTTTAAATCACTTGATGTGGCTTGGTAATTGATGACTGGAATATTTCCGCCATATACTTGGCTAATGTAGTAATCTCCCCAGCTATAATCTTTTCGGTTATTTACCGATGAAGGGACTTCATAATTTTCTGTATATCTATTATTTACCCTTCTAATGTTATTGGTATCAAACTGTTTATAGACATTACTGAGGTAAATTTTGCTTTGTTGACTAGACTTATCCAGGTCTTTTGACGCCATATCAGAGAAAATATGCATTCCCTCTACCAAGGCAGTTTTATAATCATCCAGTTTTTGTTTTTTGCAATAAAATAGTACCAGCAAAGTATCTTCTTTTTGGCTACTGGCACAATAGAGACCGAGTGCTTCATTTTCCAGTTTTAAAGCAGATATTTTGCTATTTACATCGAAGGTGAACGGCGTATTCCAGGTACCATCATAACGGATATGTGCCAGTTTCAATTCATAACGGTAATCTGCCTCAGTTTGATTGCTACTTTCCTTTTGTTTAACAATCTCTTTTCGTTCCAGCCAGATCAGGTACAGACGGGATTTATAAATAACCGGGCGAATAATGCTCTGATAGGGATTAATTGGGCAATCAATTTTACTCCATTCACTCCAGGCATTAGCAGCAAATTTACCGCCACTGAATTTACTGTGATCGGCACTACGCCAATAATATTCACCAGCGTCAGTTTCACTGCGCCCGATAAAATAGGTCAGCCCTTGGTCATTATTGATATTATCGTGATAAGCACTAATCACTTGCAAATTGGCTATCTGTTCAAATGATGTCAGATAGGACATAAAGGCGTCTTCGACGGTATCGGCATTCAATTGACTCTGGCTGACGGATTGCAACAGCGTATCCATCATCTTCGTTTGCCCGATGCGCATCGTTGGGTCAATGTAATTTTCCGGGTAGTAAGTTAATTGGGATACGCCGGACCAAGTGCTATAACGTTTATTATATTTATCCCAATCGATAAAGAATTGGCGACTGATAGCGCCTGAATTAGCACTTTTTTCTACATGTTCCAGCACTCGGTTGACATACAGTTGAATGCTGGCAATGGCTTCGGCGATCCGAGTGGTTTTGATTGCAGCGGAAACCTGATTATCAATCAGCAAATATTGGTATAGGTCATCGCGACTTTTAATCGCAGCCGCTGCCTTGGCGACTTGACGAATATAATAGGTACTTAATGCAGCGCTGCGGGATTCATCCAGAAAAGCGTGCAAAGTATCGGCCTGTTGTGAGTTCAATCCGGCAGTTAATACCCCTGCCGCGTTTTCCCACTGAGCATAGGTCGGTGTTTTCTGAATTGGTCGAATATAATCTAGTGCAACCAACGCCGAAACGCCTTGTGGGGAGGTATTTAATTGACGTGCGACATTAACCCATTGCAGGATGATGTCGATAGATTTCCAGTTGGAGAAAGCATTTTCTTGAGTAATCTGTTTGTGATTTTGTGCCTGAATACAGGCTTGTGACACTAAATTAGCATCCATATTCATGGCATTAGCCAATTGTTCTGCCGTCAATGTTTTATTTTCAAAAGCAGTCAGCACAGTGGAGGCTTTTTCACTCAGTGTGTTAACCCAGTCAGCAAAACGCGTCAGCATTACTAATGACAGCGTGTCGTGATTAGGTGTGGTTTCGGTCAGAAACCCAAATATCTCTGGTTTTGTTACAAATAAGCGGAAAGCGTTTTCGCTGAGGCCGGAAGAATGGTAAATCATGCCCAATTGTGCCAATGCCTGACAATATTGAACAATATGTTCCTGCATTTCTAATGTTTTTGATGAACCCGGAATGTATTTATCCCGTAACCAGAGCCAGAATTTTTCAGCTGTTATTGAACTATTACCAGGTTTTAGTTTATTTGCCCAAATGAGCATTGAATGGGCGACATGCTCGGAGGGTAGTTGCAGAGTAGCGGCGATATAAGGAGACATGGCATCCAGCAGATTTGCTTGTTGCTTATCAAATTTTTGCAAACCATGATAGACGGTATCTAGCAGGTTTTGGATTTCTGGTGTAAGTGTGGTGTCATAGCTGGTGGTAGCCATAACAAACAGTTGATATACACTCCATTTTTGTGCGCGTAGCCGGTTGGTAATAGTGTAGAGTTTGTTAAGCAGAACGGCCAGTTCATTATCTTTGATTTCAGATAAATTATTTTTCTCTTCACCTGTGGCAACTAGCAGTAAATCCAGTTCATCAATGGTTAATTGGTGGATTTCAGCCAGTAGTTGGATTCGATAGAGAGCAGAAAGATTTTTTGTGTTATTAGCAATTTTCCCACTGGAATTGCCATGATTAGCTATTTGTAATAAGCGATAAAGTGAGATATCGTCAACATTAAACGCACGTTTAAGTACCGCTTTGCGCCAATCATCAGCGCTACCTGGGTTTAAATCAAGTTCTTCATTCTCAGCGGAAAAATATTGTCCATTCAGTGGTGGGGTATTAAACAGACGATCAAACTGACTGGATTGATTATCATAGGCACGTTGTGAAATGGCAGCATTGCATAATATCAAAGCAGTTTCTGCGTTAATACCGTAACGCTGCATATAGTGTTTAACCAGAAAGACTTTTCCTAATGCTTCCGCATTAATATCTAGCTCTTGATTGACACTAAGGATAATTCTCTCTAGTACCATTGGTGGCAATTTTGTTGCGCGGGACAGACGAATAGCTTTATTCAGTTTTAGTAGGAAAGCGTGTTGATTATATTGTTCAACAGTAAATCTTGCGGCTGTATGTGCGAAACTCCCATTAGCCAATACGCGTCTTAAATAAATCTGGAAAGATTGATTAATATCAGACTTATTTAGAGTAATATTGGTTTTATATTCAGTATTTACCTGAGGAGCGCCATCTTTTCGTAAAATTTCTTTTTTATCATTTACTCTGATGGATAAATAGGAGACATTCCAAAAGTCTTTGAAATTATAGTTTAGCTGATAATTATCACTACCAAGGGGGAATAAACTAATATCATTTATTTGATTAGTATTTACAGTATATTCCCGGGTAATTCGATAAATATAGACTAAACCATCTTTGTTGATTATCTTGGTGATTAGCTGATTATCACTATATTCTTGTTTATTGGTATCGAAATAATATTTTTTGCCAATAAACTGACTAAGTTCTTCATCGCTTAAATTATAATAACTTTTAAGATATGCGGGTATTGCCAGTGAAGCGGGTTCGATATTGCCAAAATTCTTCTTATAGAGATCCTTGGCATTTTTTTCGGTAATTTCTTCCGTCAGAATATTAAACAATTCCGGAGAAATAGAGGCATTAATTCCCAATAGAGAAGCTTGATTCATCAGCCCGGCGATGGCTGGTGAGGCATTGAATTGTTCAAGACCGGGATCTTGTAATTGGATAACCTTACGCACATTTTCGTAAGCATCGTGATAGGGCGTCGCACCAGAAGGACGGAAAGTGGACAGCATTTCCATCACTGTCGCATGACTGTCTAATTTAGACTGATTTTTAATCCCTTCCAATAGTAGTTCATTAGACAGAGAAAGTGTAGAAAGCTCTGTGTCCATATTTTGTTGGCTAAGGGCGAGAGATTTCAAATCTGGACGACGATTATCCAGATGATAAACAGAGTCGCTGGCGTGTAAATTACGTGCTTCACGATAGAGTTCAGTCAGATAGGCGGCAGGAGAAAACATAGAAGAGACTGCACCCGGAGCGGCATACTGATTGGCACGGCCACCAAATTCATTATTGTAACTTTGCAGTTCAGCATGAGGGAGAGTAATGCCAAGGTGCACTGCATTTTGTAACTGAGGATTAGCACGTTTGAGAATGCGCGCTTCATGCAGTCGATTATCCTTTTGTGCCTGTTGTGCATCACGATATAAGTTGTGAGTCTCTGACCAAGAGAGATGATCACAGACTTCCTGACGGAATTCGTTAAAAGAGTAGTGGCAAATATCTGTCAGGCAGTTAAAACCACACTGGCTTCTCAACACTTCAGGGAGTTCGGATATCGGTGAGTTCATTCGGGTTCCTTTTATAAACATATGAGATAAATAAAACATCCGTGTTGCCGGGCATCGTCGGTATCATGAAAAAGTTACTGATACCCATTAAGAAGAGGCAACAAATGTAATTTCTGACGATTGAATAAAATGTGATCGCAAATGGCTGAAAAATAGCAGGATCTCACTCAATTCTTTCAGAAAGTCACAGTGCTATTATTTTTTTTAAATAGCATGTAAACGCAATAATAAAATTTATAACTGTGCTTCTAATAATAAAAATTGTAATAATAATTAAATAAAATAGTGAGCATATGTGTTTAATCGGTGGTTCTTAGAAAAAGTAACAATATTGGAAGTTATGTCGTAAGTAGCGGGAAAATTTGAAAAAGGTACTACCCGCTCGCATAAAAATGCTTAAACGAGCGGTATTTCCTCCTTTGGCGAGGTTTTTTTATTTTAGATCAAATCATATTTTTTGTTTTTCACCCATCATACGGTTCAGCCACGGCACGGTAACCGCCATGATGATAGCGACGATAAAAGTAGCAATCCCAATTTTGCCGAATACGCTGGTATAGATTGGCAATGTTTGCAATGGGTCCGTAATACCTTTTGGTGCGGCCGTAAGGGCTGCGACATAGCCGCCGAGTAAAGAGGAAGTTGCCTGCGTTAAATACCACATACCGAGAATAAAACCCATCAGGTACTGAGGAACGAAAGCCGCAATCATTGCCAGGCCCAACGCACTGATCATCAATTCACCGACGCCTTGGAAGAGATAAACCAGAACGATAAACCAAGGGGAGGTCAAACCTTGTTCATCTGCAAACCACAAACCGGCAGCGGCGGCGGTCAGGAAACCTAAAGAGCACAAGAACATACCCACCGTAAACTTAGCTGGCATTGTGAGGTCTTTACCTTTAGCACCCAAGTGAGTGTATAAGGCGGCGAGTATCGGGCTGGCAACAACGATCCAGAACGGGTTAAGCGCCTGGAAACTGACCGGGTTAATGTCAAAACCAAGCAACTGATGGTGAACGTTATGGATGGCGAAGAAGTTTAGAGAAGTTGGCATCTGAGCATACAGGATGAAGAATACAATCGCTTGCAGCATCAAAATGAAAGCAACAAACATTTTGTTGCGGCCAGCTTTATCCTGTTTTAATGCTTCACGGAAGAAGATAAACACCACGATAACAGATAGGGTAATCAGCACAATATTCGCTATTTTCACGTTGTGCATCAGCCATGCACAGACGTAAACCATTGCGACACTGCCTGCTAATACCAAGAATAGGTTTTTATAGTTGATTCGTTGATGGTCGGGTTCAGAACCAATATTACGTACCGTATTGCGACAAAAAATATAGACCAACAACGCGATAATCAGACCAATACCACAAATATTGTAAGTAACGGCATAACTAAATTTTTCCGCAACAACGGGAGCGAGAGCGAGTGAGAACAGCGAGCCGAGGTTGATTGACATATAAAATAGTGTAAAAGCCCCATCCAGACGAGGATCTTTGGGTGGATAGCATTTAGACAGTAGGCTGGCTGGATTGGCTTTGAACAGGCCGTTACCAACGGCGATGGTTCCCAAGGCGTAGAAAATTAAATCAGGGTGTAGGATAGAAAGGCCAGTCATAAAATAGCCAATTGCCAGGACAATGGCACCCAACACAATGGTTCGTTTAGTTCCCAGTAAGTGGTCACCTATATAGCCGCCAATCGAGATCAAACCAAAAACCAAAGCAGCAAATGCACCGAAGGTAATAAACGCTTGTTCCTGGGAAAATCCCAATTTTTGTACAAAATAGACAGCAAGAACGCCTTGTAAGCCGTAGTAGCCGAATCGTTCCCAAAGCTCGACGAAGAAAATCATAAAGAACGGCTTGGGTTGTTGTAATAAACCGATGGATGCGGGTTTATTCATAGTTGATTGCCTCTGATTGGTCATTATTGATTGAAATACACTCGGGAATGTACAGGGACGTTCAGTGACATGAACTGTCGCTAAAGTGGTTTTTTTATGTACTTTATCCAAGTGATCGGAGGACGGTAGATTATTATATGGTTAAAATATGTTCCTAGTTGGCGATCACACTAACATAAAGATATTAGTATTGAATTTAATAGCATATTCATCAGATGAATATCAAAAATAATCAGAAGCTTAATGGAAGTGTTGATAAAAAACGCTATTCAGGCCGTTTAAGGCCTGAATAGTGGATGAACAATCACTGCCTGATGGAAAAGTAGTTAAACTGTGGCGGCTTCAATTTCCAACATAACTGGACGGAAATTACGCTTGAAATAGATGAGACCGTGGCCTTGTTCACTTGCCGTGATATGTTTAATGTGAACCAGATACACGTTATGTGTTCCCACTTCTTGAACCTGTTCAATTTCACCTTCAAGGCTGGCGAGGGTGCCGGTTAACACCGGTTGACCTAATATTCCTTTCTGCCAGATATTCCAGCGAAAGCGCTCTTCCATGCTGACTCCAGTCATACCGGCAAAGTGGCGTGCCATCAATTCTTGTTCGTGGTTTAAAATATTTACACACAGGCGGCCATTTTCCTGAAAAACGGTATTCATAGCACTGCTGCGGTTAATGCATACCATCAGCGTGGGTGGCGTATCGGTGATTGAGCATACCGCTGTGGCAGTGATGCCACAACATCCGGCATGGCCATCAGTGGTAACGATATTCACCGCTGCTGACAGACTCGCCATCGCATCTCTGAAACGCAGGCGATGTTCATTTTCTAAGGACATGTTGGCCTCCTGCTACCGATTATTTCAGCAGCTTATCTAACTGGTTAATATCGCTATTGTTGTATAAATGTGGCCTACGCCAGCCATGCTGATCATAATCAGCAAGGCAGCGATCAACCATATCCATCATTTTTTTCATATTGCCAGAGCCATGAGCATGGCGCAGACATTGCATACGAATTTCATCCTGACTTCCGGCATAGTTGATTTCGTACAACTCATGACGGCCACCAAATTCACTACCAATGGCATCCCACATCAGTTTTAAAATCTTAATGCGCTCAACGTGATCGATACCATTGGAACCCCGAACATACCGGGCCAGATATTTATCAATTTCTGGGTTATTCATATCACGTACACTGGATGGTAGATAAATTAGGCCGCTGGTGACGTTACTTTCAATAATATTCTTAATTTTCGTGTAGGCCGTTGGTGCCATAACGCGATAAGTTTGTATTGCCTGAGTATCTGGCAGATAAGCGCCACCTTTCCACGGTTTGGCTTCTGCCCACATTGCATCACTCAGTGACCAAAACAGGTTACGCCAGGCAACCACTTCACCCAAGTTAGCCTGGACACCACGGAATTCTATCACGCCGGTACATTCCAAACTCTTTTGTAGCAGGGCAGTGATGAAATCCAGCTTCACCGCCAGTCGTACACAAGCCTGTAATGGGAACAGACTGGTGAAACCCGCTTGAATTGCCCAGTTACGTGCACGGTCAAAATCACGGTAAATCAGGACATTTTCCCAAGGGATAAGTACCTTATCCATCACCAGAATCGCGTCGTTTTCATCGAAACGGCTGGATAAGGGATAATCGAATGGGGAACCTGTTGCGCCTGCTACCAATTCATAGGAGCCGCGGGAGATCAATTTCACGCCTTCCGCATCCATTGGCGCGACAAACATCAGGGCGAAATCAGGGTTATCCCCCATTACTTGTGCGGAGCCAAAACCGATAAAGTTATAGTGAGTCAGGGCTGAGTTAGTTGCTACTACTTTTGCGCCGCTGACGATGATACCGGCATCAGTTTCTTTTTCTAGCTTAATATAGACATCACGTGTCTGATCAGCAGGTTTATGGCGATCGATGGGTGGATTGACAATGGCGTGGTTAAAGTAAACACCTGTTTCCTGAATACGTTTGTACCAGGTACGGGCGTTATCAGCGAACTGACCATAATATTCAGGAAATGCGCCGAGTACATTGCCGAAGGCCGCTTTATAGTCAGGTGAACGGCCCATCCAGCCATAAGTTTGACGTGACCATTCAGCGATAGCATCACGTTGTTGGCGCAGATCATCCACACTGGTAGCAAAGCGGAAGAATTTGTGAGTGTACCCGCCATTGCCGGTATCGGTATTCCAGCACAGGGTATCATGGGTTTCCGGGGCATGCAGGGCATCGTACAACTGACCGATTGAAGCAGCAGAATTGCGGAATGCGGGATGTGTAGTGACATCTTTTACGCGTTCGCCATAAATATAAATTTCGCGGCCATCCTGAAGGCTTTTTAGGTACTCTTCACCGGTGAAAGGACGTTTTTTGTCGGCGCGAAAATTTTCTGGTTTCATGTCTACCTCACAGTCGTCATAAAAAGCGCCTGTCTTGATATAATATAATCAATATTGGCACGGAAATGTTAATTTAATGTTTGTTTTGTGTTTCTTAATTGAAGCTTTAGAACGGCTTTTCTTGAAGAGATTTTCGGAAGGTTCGCGGGTACTTTTCGTTGAAAAGGATGCTTTGTTATTTAAAGTGTGATCCAGGCGATATTTTTGTAGCGATTATTTAATCTGTTTTTCGCCGGTTGAGTAGATAAGATTTCTTACGGGATTGACTACTGCACGGTGGACAGCGAATTCGGGATTACTACCGAATACGTATGTCGCTCCAGGCAATATTCGTGATACTCAATTTTGTATTGAACGACTTGGTCGCCAGATGGTTTGCTTCACGTTTTCAATGGTCACGGTAGGTCTGGATGCCAGCTATTTTACGGTTACTTCCTGTCATCTCGTTGAAACTCGCCATATCATATCGGTTCTGGGGGGGAGCGCCGCCCAAATAAAAGGAATAGGATTAACTAAGCAACCTCAATACCGCATTATATATTTCCAACTATCGCACCTCGTATCATTTTATGTAAAGATTTTTTGATGAATTTTTTATTAAAATCCAATCTACCTCACGTAATTGTTGCGACTTTATTATCTATTTTGTTGTGTTTTTTAAATTTTAATTTAATTTGATATAAAATTTTATTTTTTGTTTTTTTTATGGTTTTTATGGTCTTATCTTCCATTTTTTTACCATTGTTAATACATATAATGATTTGTTAATGTTTTATTTTTTTTGTATTTGATTGATTTAAAAGGACTATGTTGTCTTTTTCTTTTAATATAAGCCAATTTTTACTGAGGTTTGAAAGTTAAGCTAAACCGATGTATACCAGTTATCTATAAAGATTAAAATCAGTTTTATTGCCTTGAAAAATACGAGATAGACCAATATAACTTACACACGCCATTACGAATGGTGGGGTATATCTATTCGTAAGTTAAGAGAATGTCATGATCGTGATTTTTAGGGGATCTGGATTGGTTTTCTTTAATATTGTGATTCGTAGCGTTATTGACACTGTACCTATTGGTGGTGTTTTTTTCTCAGCACATGGCAGGAGGACCACTATTCTATTTACTGGTGGTGATTGTTTCTGTTTCAGCAGAAGTTATTTTTGACGGTGTGTTGCAGATTGTCAGAAAATATGAATGCGAGGATAAGAATAATCTCAGTAATAATATCCTTATAAAAAAATCAAGGTTATCAGGCATGGGGGAAATTCAACTGTTATTGCAGAAAATATAACAATATTGCAGTAAATAATTTTTAATGAGTCATTAAACGATCATGGAAAGATCATTTTGGTGTAACCAACAGCGGTGAATTCACTATGCATAGCACAATTTATTGGTGTGTGTTGCGTATGGGATTATTTCACCTAAAGCGTGAGGAGTATATGTCTGAGACATATTTAGTGCACGATAAAAAAGGCCAGGGCGATATTGCTATTATCGGCATGGCCAGCCATTTCCCTGATGCCTCAAATCTGCATGAGTTCTGGGAAAACATAATGGCTAAAAGAGATTCTTTGACTGATATTACCACCGTGTCAGAGATAGAATATTGGAGCAAAGAGGATTTTTATGATCCAGATGCGTCGGCTGTGGATAAAACGTATGGTCATAAAGCCGGTTTTGTTCCCGCTATTGATTTTGATCCGGTGGAATTTAAAATTCCACCGGCCATTGTTGATTCAATTAGTACCGTACAATTATTTTCATTGTATGTGGCCAAACAGGCAATGCAGGATGCGGGATTAATTGGTCAAGAGAACAAGCGAGTGAACCGCGATCGCATCGGCGTTATTCTGGGCGGCGGCGGTAACGGCAATACCTTATTCTCGCTGGCAGGCCGTCAGCAAACCCCGTACCTGCGTAAAATCATGATCAAGTCCGGTTTGCCGGAGGCGGTTGTGGACGAAGTGATCGACCGGGTGCATGATTCATGCCTTGAATGGAATGAGGACTGTTTACCCGGTTTCCTCGGTAATGTGGCTTGTGGTCGCATCGCCAGCTATTTTGACCTTGGTGGGACGTCCTACATGGTGGATGCCGCCTGTGCGAGCAGCCTGGCGGCGATCAAAGCTGCTATCGGTGAGCTCAATTCAGGCAGCTGTGATGCTGTACTGACGGGAGGCGTTAACCTGGAGAATTCAGCGTTCTCTTTCGTATGTTTCAGCAAAACCCCGGCACTGTCGAAAAGCAACTTGTCGCGCCCTTTCGATCGTGACTCCGATGGCATCATGCTCGGTGATGGTGTTGGCATGCTGGTGCTGAAACGTCTGGAAGACGCCGAGTTGGATGGTGATAATATCTATGCGGTGATCAAATCGCTCGAGGCATCCAGTGATGGTAAAGCGAAAAGCATTTTTGCCCCCCGTTATGAAGGCCAGGTAAAAGCACTCAAGCGTGCTTATGCCCGTGCCGGCATCACTCCAGCGGACATTCAACTGGTCGAGGCGCATGGCACCGGGACGGCCACCGGTGACAATACAGAGCTGAAAAGTCTGCGCATGGTTTTCGATGAGCACAAGGTGGCGGCGAAATCGGTGGCCATAGGCAGCATTAAGTCACAGATTGGTCATACCCGCAGTGCGGCGGGGGCAGCATCAATGATCAAAGCGACGCTTGCCCTGCATCACAAAGTGTTACCTCCCACGATCAATGTCACTCAGCCTGGCGAAATGCTGTCCGGGGATAACGGTCCATTCTATGTCAACAATGAGCCTCGTCCCTGGTTACGATCTCTTAACGGCGCGCCACGCCGCGCTGCCCTCAGTGCTTTTGGTTTTGGGGGAACAAATTTCCATGCGATCTTGGAAGAGTATGAGCGAGAGCCGCGTGGCGCCTATCGTCTGAATGGACAGGTAGTCACGTTGCTGTTCAGCGGCGAGAACCCTGAACAACTGCTAACTAAGTGTGAGGGGGCGCTGGCGCATTTTGGCCGCGCGTCGTCTGCCGGGCAGGCGTTACGCGAGCATCTTGCACATCAGGATCTTAACGGGTTGCAACCTCATCAAGCACGTCTGCTGTTTGTTGCCACATCTGGCGCACAGGCGGCGGAGATAATGGTGGAGGCAGTAAAACAGTTGAAGCAAAGGCGTGAAAGTGGCTGGGAGCACCCTCTGGGAATTTACTACCAGCCCTCGGCCAAAGACTTGGATGGAAAAGTGGTGGCGCTGTTTCCTGGACAGGGATCGCAGTATGTCAATATGGGCCGTGACATTGCCAATGACTACCCTGAGATGCGCCAGGCGCTGGAGGCTTTGGATGTGCTGGCGGCCAACGAGCGTGGTCAGGGGCTGTCCCATGTGATTTATCCCACTCCGGTATTTTCCGATGCTGAACGGCAGCAACAAAACGAGCTCCTGACTGATACGGCCAATGCCCAACCGGCATTAGGGGCTATCAGCGCCGGCTATTTTGCGATTTTGAAAGAGAATGGTTTTAACCCAGATTTTGTTGCTGGTCACAGTTATGGTGAAGTTACCGCTTTATGGGCGGCTGGCGTGCTGTCTGATGCTGATTTTTACCGTGTGTCACTGGCGCGGGGAACGGCTGCGGCGTTTGCTGCCGCTGACCAGGGAGCAGACTCGGATACCGGGGCAATGTTGGCGGTGTCTCTAACACCAGAGCAACGTGAAGATGTGCTCAAACTCTATCCGGGGATTACCGTCGCTAACGATAACTCTGCCTTGCAGGTGGTGCTGGCCGGTGCCACAATATTGATCCGTCAGTTGCATGATGAACTGAAGGCCAGCCAGATTCATTGCCGCATTTTACCCGTGTCGGCCGCGTTCCATACCGAATTTATCCAGTCAGCTTATGCACCATTTCGCGAACATTTGGCGCAAATCAACTTCCAGCCACCTCAGTGCTCACTGTTCTCAAGCGCGACGGCGGTGCCTTACGGCGAGTCGCCGGCAGACATTGCCAGCCTGCTGGCGGAACAGTTGGTCATGCCAGTGCGTTTCCGTGAAACGATCGAAACCATCTATCAGCATGGTGGCCGCCTGTTTGTCGAAATTGGGCCAAAAGGGGTGTTGAGTAAGCTGGTCGCGGACATCCTCAATGGCAGAGAGCACAGCATCATCTCGGTCAGTACCAGTAATAAAGGCGAGGAGAGGTTACAACTGGCGAGAGCTCAGGCTAGGTTACTGGCAGAGGGAGTCAGGTTAAATACCCTGGACCGGCATGCCCGTGTACAACCGCCATCGGAGGAAAAAAACAATCATCTGACTTTCAAGCTCAGTGGCGGTTTTTTCATGTCAGATAAGAATCAGGAACGGCGTGAACGTGCGATGCGTGACGGCGACACCGCTGTGGTGGAACGGTTCATCACCAACCGTGCACCTGAGGCAGCATCAGTGATCTCCAGGCCGGCTCCGGCGTCGGTGGTCAAGACGGGAGCGCTAAAGGGTCCTGCTCCATTTATTCAACAAAGCACGACGGTTGCAATTCAGAAGCGAGGCAACGCTATGGGACAGAATAATCAATTGAATGAGAACATGGGTAAGAGCAATTTGGATGAGCTGTTGCAGGCGCAACGGGTCATGAGCCAGCTGCATGAACAGTTCCAAACCAATCAGAAAGAGTATATCCAACTGCTGGGGCTGTTGTTGAACAAGCAATACACCCTGTTGGAGAAGTTCCAGGATCACCAGAACCTGCCGGCCATGTTGTCTAGCCTGGGGCAAAGTGTGCAGTTGTTGGATAAAAACCTGGAGCTGTATCACGCCAACCATGAGCGATATTTTGCCACCCAGCAGAGCTTATTCCAGCCGGGGCAGGCTATGCAGCCGGCAGTTGCCGTCGTAGCGCCTAAGGCTGCTCCTGTCACCGCGCAGGTCCCAACTATGGGAGAAATTGCCGCGCCGCGCCTGACCATGCCAGCCACCACTTCTGAGCCGATAGTGAGTCAGCCGGTTGCGCCGACTAAATCCAGCGTGAGCGACCCGGAACTGGAAAAACAAATCAAACATTTTGAGCAAATTACCGAGGCGAAAATCATTGGCAAATTGGTTGCCATCGTCAGCGACAGAACCGGTTACCCGCAGGATATGATTGATGCGGAAATGGATCTTGAGGCCGATCTCGGCATTGATTCTATCAAACGTCTGGAAATTTTCGGCGTGATGTTTGATGCCTTTTCCGCAGACACCGGCATTTATCACGATGCGTTGAAGAACAAGTATCTGGAAACTTTCGATATCGAAGTACTGAGCAATATCAGTAAGATCTCCGTGTTTTTTAAACAAATGAACGATGAGATTATCGCCGATATCCGTCGTAAAAATTCGGGCTATGCGCCAAAGGATTCCTTTATTGAAGACAATCCCAGTGAACAGGATAGCGGCCAAGTTCTGCACAACCTAAGAGCGTCAGAAGATGTGAGGGCAGAAACACCGCAGCGTACGCTGGGCTTTGTTACCTCAACCGCCTCTGTGTCAAAGGCCGCCAGCGCAAAAAAGTCTTTGGCTGAATCGCAACTGAGTGTTACACCTGCGGTTCAGCCTATTCCTGCCGAAGAGGTTGTGCCAGTTGAACCTCGGGTTGCTCGTTATACGGTAATGTTACGATCGTTACCGACTCCAGACTGTTACCCGCTGACGTTTGCGTTGTCGCGCCTTTGGTTGGTGGTGGATGAGGGTAAAACAGTCGTCGATGAGGTGGTTAAACAGCTGAAACAGCGGGGCCAGCGGGTGGCGGTACTGACTCTGAATGCGGGAATGGCAAAAAATGAAAAGTATGTCAAAACCGCCGGTCACTACGTACTGAACTGCACTGATGAAGCCACATTGGATGCGGCAATCAGTGAAATTGAACAGGAGCAGGGGCCGATCGATGGTGTGATCTACCTTCAGACGCCACGGCAGAGTGTGAAAACGCTGGCTAAGGTGTTCAGCGCGCAGGGTTATCTCTCGGTTGAAACTACATTCCTGCTGGCCAAGCGTTTGCAGGGCAGTCTGAACCGAGATGAAAACCTTGCGGGCTACTTCTTTATCGTAGGCCGTGGGGACGGCGCGCTGTCCACATCGAACGACAACGGGCTGGCTGAAGTCGTCGCAAGTGGGGTCAGCGGGTTGACCAAATCATTGAATATTGAGTGGAAAAACGTATTCTGCCGTACTCTTGACATCAACGCACAAGTGAAACCGTGTGATGTTGCCCTGATCCTGATCGAAGAGTTGCAGGATAGCTGTACCGATCTGACCGAAGTTGGCCGTGGTGTGAATGGCGAGCGCATGACGCTGGCGCTTGCAGCGAAGGAACCTGTTGATACACCGCTCCAGGTCAGCCGTGAGGACGTTTTTGTGGTGACCGGCGGGGGACGTGGCATCACGGCCCAATGTATCATCGAGATGGCGAAACTCAGCCAGGCATGCTTTGTCCTGCTGGGAAGAACCGATTTGGACGCGCCTTTGCCGACATGGGCACAGGGTGCCACCACGCTCAATGAGCGCAAGGCTGCGGCGATCGCCTATCTGCAATCCCAACAGGTCCAGCCAACGCCGGTGAAAATTGATGCCATGTTGAGAGGGATGTTATATGCCGATGAGATTAACCAAACCTTGCAAGAGATCAGGCAGGCTGGGGGAGATGCCTGTTACCTGCACTGCGATATTACCGATGTACAGCAGGTTGCGGCGGCGGTTGCCGCAGCTCAGCAGGCATTTGGACCAGTGACGGGTATCATTCACGGTGCTGGCAACCTGGCGGACAAGCGTATTGAGAAGAAAATGCTGGATGATTTACGCTCAGTGTTTGACGTTAAGGTCAAAGGGTTGGAAAACCTGTGCCAGGTCGTGGATATTGCTAGTTTGCGCCATGTAATGCTGTTCTCATCCATTGTCGGTTATTTCGGCAATGCCGGGCAAGCCGATTATGCGATGGCTAATGAAACCCTGAGTAAATTTGCTTACCTACCACTGAAAGGTGACAGTCGTCTGGTCGTCCGTGCCATCAACTGGGGGCCGTGGGACGGAGGCATGGTCAACGACACATTAAAACGTACCTATAGTGCCCGCAACATGGTGATCATTCCTGGTAATGTGGGAACACGCTATTTCGTACAGGAATTTACTGATACTGAATCTAAGCAGGTAATTGTTGGTGGTGAAAACTACAAGGCCACGCGTCAGGTGAAATCGCTGCCGGATGAGGAGCAAGTTAAGCGTTTGTTGACGCTGGAAGCCAATCCGTTCCTGCACCACTATGTCATCTGCGACAACCCGGTATTGCCGGCCACTGCCGCTATTGGCTGGATGACGCGCATTTGTGAAGAGCGTTTTCCGGGCTACCAGCTTCAGGACGTGGTGGATTTCAGCGTATTGCAGGGGATTGTGTTTGATGGTACCCAGCCTAGCGACTACACTGCGGTGTTGACGCCCAACTGCGGCTATGTGCGAGGGGATGAGCGGCTGGCGGTAGATATTTCTATCACCAGTCAGCAGGGAAAAAGCACGGTTGAACACTATCAGTCCACGCTATTCCTCACCACTCAACGCCGGTCAGCGGCCTGCGAAGAACTGCATACCGATTTGCACACTCAGATTGCCTTAGCTCATCCTTTGTATGGCGATATGCGTCAGGGCAGAATGTTGTTCCACGGCAACATATTTCAGGGAATACGCAAGGTTATCCATATTGATGATCAATACCTGATATTGAAATGCCGACTGGATGACGTAGCGCCTGAATTACAGGGACAGTTCCCGGTCAATTCTTTCAACCTGTTTATCTATGATGTCGCTTTGCAACTGCCCTTATTCTGGCTGATGCAGCGCTTGGATAAAGCAGGTCTGCCATGCGCAATTGGGAAAATTGAACAATATGCTACCTTGGCATTTGGTGAAGAATTCTATGCTGCTATGCGAATTAATACCAAAACCGCCTTGGCGCTGGTTGTTGATATTACCTTGCATGACTTAATGGGGAATATTTACGGTCGTTTGCATAATGTCAAATTTACCGTTTCGGCTGCGTTGAGGGAATTATTCACCCAAACCGACTCGAAACAGGTGGAAAAAAACACAAGGTAATCTTTCCGGATAAAACAAAATCAGTTTGATATGTACCTGGGGGCAGTCGTAGCGCTCAGGAGAATCTTGTCATGCTTAGGAGTTACTCTGTCATGGAAAATATTGCGATTGTGGGGCTGGGCTGTCTGTTTCCTGAGGCAGATACCATTGAAAAGTACTGGGCAAACCTTTGCCTGAAAAATGATAGTACAACCCCGTTATCTGCTAAGGAAGTCGGTGTTGATCCTGCATTTTATTATCATCCGGTTTCAGGCACAGTTGATAAAATAAGCTATAACCGAAATGGACACGTTCGCGATTTTCACTTTGACGCGAAAGGTTATGCACTGCCTGAGAATGAAATACTGACTTTGGATAATTTGTTTAAATGGACGATTTATACGGCGGCAGAGGCGCTGAATGATAGTGGATACCGTGATAAACAGGCCGTGTTAAAAAAGACGGGGTTGTTAATTGGTAATATAGGTATGCCGACGCATAGTGGCAAGCGTTTGATGAGCCCGTTTTACCATCGTTTATTAACGCCATATATCCAGCAATTAATTGGACGACCAGATTTCAGCTTCGATCAATTCTGGCCGGAAGAGGTGCATTCAGATCTTAACCTGATAACGGGTGGGCATAATGCCACCATCGCCGCCCAGGCATTGGGTTTGCAGGGGCCGAGTTATGCCCTGGATGCCGCTTGTTCATCGGCACTTTACGCAATAAAAATGGCCGCAGATTACCTTGCTTGCGGCAAGGCAGAGATGATGCTGGTCGGCGCTGTTTGCCATGCCGATCATATCTACGTTAACCAAGGGTTTAATATCCTGCGGGCCTTCCCGGATGGTGGTGCCTCGGTGCCCTTTGAACGCACCTCCGAAGGGTTGAAAGCGGGTGAGGGAGTTGGCATTGTGGCGATCAAACGTTATGCCGATGCCATTCGTGATAATGACAAAATTTATGGCGTAATTGAATCGATCGGTTTATCCAACGACGCTGGGGTTAAGCACATTCTGGTGCCAGACGTCAACGGACAGCGCTTGGCGCTGGAGCGCGCCTACCGCAACAGCAGCCCCGAGATAGACTATCTCGAATGCCATGCCACCGGTACCCCGGTGGGTGATCAAATCGAATTGGCGACGGTTGAAGCTTTCTTTGATTATGCGAAAAAGAGGCCACTACTGGGGGCTAACAAGGCCAACAATGGTCACATGCTGACGGCGTCTGGTATGGGCAGCTTGTTGAAGGTGATCCTGTCCATGCAGCACGATCTGATTCCTGCGACCCTTGGTGTGCAGCAACTGGTGGCCACGCCGGCGGGTCAGCTTGGTCTGGAACACGTGGTTCGTAGTACCCAGCCGTGGCCTGCCAATGGCCGGCCAAAGCGTGCCGGAATTAATGCGTTCGGTTTCGGTGGTGTCAATGCCCATATGGTAATCAGTGAGGATCATCCACGGTTGCGTGCCACGCAAAGCGAATCCTGGAGCCCACTGGTGATCGCGCCTCTGGCGCTGGTGGGTATTGGCGTACACTTGGCGCAGACGGAGGATACTGATACCTTGGACCAGGCGGTGCAACAAGGGATACAGCATTTATATACGCTGCCGCCAACGCGCTGGATGGGCATTGAACAACGTGCTGATGTGTTGGCGATGCGTGGGGTAGAGCAACCGCCGCTAGGTTCCTACATTGAGAAATTTGAGTTCGACTGCAAACGTTTCAAACTGCCACCGAACGTAGTCGGCCCGTATCTGCTTTCCCATCTATTTTTATTGCCGGTGGCCGAGCGTGCCTTCATCGACGCGGGTTATGCGTTGGACGGCAGTAAACGCAACATTGCCGTGATTGTAGCCGGAGGGGTGGACTATGGCTGCTTACGTAACCAGGCACGCAATGAAATCAGCTGGCAATTGGCGCAGAGTCTGTGCAGTCACGGCATCGAACTGCCTGACACTGATGTGCAGGCGTTACAAACCATCCTGAAGGATAGCTTGTGCCCGACCCCGTACCCGGAGGGCATTACCGGTGGGATTGGTAACGTGGTGGCGAGTCGGCTTGCCGCTCACTTGCACCTGAATGGCCCGGTATTCTCGTTGTACAGTGAAGAGAGTGCACCGTTCAAAGCCTTTGAACTGGCACAGTTTATGCTCGCCCGCCAACAGGTTGATGCCGTGATTGTTGCCAGTTGTAGTTTTGCCGGCGGGGTAGAAAACGTCTTGTGGGACCATCAGTCGTGTCAGGCGAATCAGGCGGTGGGTGATGGTGGTGGTGTCGTGGTGCTGCGGCGCGAACAGGATGCTCTGCGCGAGACCATTCCCATTTATGCGGTGGTTGAAGGCTTGGCGATCGGTCATGCGGCGGATCACCAACTGGCGTTCAGCGCCGATGAAGAGGAGATGGTTACGGCGATGACGCAGGGGCTGGCGGCAGCGGGTTGCACCGAGGAACAGATAGATTACCTTGAGATTTACGCTGGTGGGCGGCCTGATGAGATTGCCACCGAGCTGGCCGCATTGGGCCGGGTGTATGCTTCGCCACAGCGCCAGGCACCGCTGACCCTCGGTACATTGAAGGCGCATTATGGTCATCTGTCGGCAGCCAATGGCTTGCTGGGAATTATCAAAGCGGCGTTGCAACTTACCCAGCGCTATCTGCCGGCGTTGCCCGATTATGCACAATCAACTCAGTTGACCTACAGCGCCGGAGATAATTTTTCCCTGCCGAGACAAACGCAGTTCTGGCCGCAACCGGCACAGGGGCTGCGGCGTGCGGCAATCAACCATGTCGGTATCGACCGCGCCTACAGTCATATGATCCTGCGCGAATCGCAGGATGGGCCGCGTGCCCGGCCTGCAAAAGCTACGGTACCGGCTGCGGGGGAGTTTAAGGTCACGGTCTATACCGCCAGGGAGAAAATGCTGGCCGATTTCATCATCAACGAGGCCAATCTGGCATATTTCTCGGGGGCGGTGAACGTCGCGACGAACCTTGATACCCAGGTGACTCCTGCGGCTACCACGCTCAAGTACTTGGTGCGCAATGCACAAACCCAACTACAGTATCTGCGCCTTGAGCAGTCCTATTATCAGTTGCTCAATCACATCCTCAGTGAGCATTCCTCAGCAGCTGCTAGTGCGCCGCTGTTCGATGAGAGCCAGATTATTGAGCTGACTGACGGTTTGGTCGCGAATGTGCTAGGGGCAGAGTATGCCAAGGTGGACTGTTATCCGGTACGCACTCGCATGCCGTCCCCGCCGTACCTGTTTGTCTCGCGTATTACCGCGCTGTCAGCGGTTAAGGATCGGCTTGAGCCTTGCTACATTGAGTGGGAGTACGACATTCCTGTTGATGCCTGGTATGTGGTAGACGGCAAGGCTCCGGCTTTTATCGTCGTGGAATCCTCCCACGCGCTGATAGTGGCTTTCACTGTCATCGGCTGCGACCACCTGTTCAAAGGACTATTGGGCTACCGCGCGGTAGACAGTCAGACCACGGTGTACAGCGAGATGCCAAAGGCGGGTGAGGTGCTGCGTGGTCGGGTCGATATCAACTCCTGCGTGCGCGCTGGAGGGATGGTCTTGATTGCCTATGAATACCACTGCTACGTCGGTGAGCGGCTGGTGTTAAAACAGGTAGGTAACTCCGGCTTCTTCACCATGCGTGAGATCGCCAAAGTCAGGCAGATAGATACCGCGCCGTATTTTGCCGCCGCAAAACTGGCCCAACCCTTCACGCCGCCGTTGCGCTGCTTGCGTCAACGCTTTGACGAACAGCATATCAGTGCCCTGATGCAAGGAGACATCGCCGCCTGTTTTGGTCCGCAGTATGCCCATGAAGGTGCCGTCAAATTTTCTGCTCCACATTCACGCATGCTTAGTCGGGTGCTGAATGTTGATTTGTCCGGCGGTGCTTTTGGCTTGGGGGAGGTGATCGGTGAGGTGGATATTGATCCTGGACACTGGGTATTCAAAGTGCATTTCAAAAACGATCCGGTCATGCCGGGAACGTTATTGGTTGAAGGCTGCGAACAGTTGGTAAAGTTCTACCTGTATTATCTTGGGCTGAACTCGCAAAGCGATTTGGTCTCCCACACGCTGTACAACCTTCAGTGCAGCGCCAAATTCCGTAGTGAAGTGAAGTGCGAACGTGACGTGTTGCGTTATCGCCTGACCTGTAAATCGATCGATGCTCAGTACCAGGGTGATAGCACTACTTTGACGGCTATCTCGCTGATCTTCATCGCTGAAATCATCTATCGCGGCAACGTCATTGGTCTGTGTGATAACCTGGGTACAGGCTTTACCCGGCGCCTGCCTCTGCCTTCCACTGCCTCTGCGGCGCTGTTGACACAGGGAGCATGAAAATGAGTCATCGTTTATCTGTTAACCAATCCGGTAGCCGACACCCAGCATCTGCGCTGCCGCTGACGGCGGGTTCTGCCAGTTTGTATGATCTTGATCACGCCCTGCAAGTGGTGCAATTGGGTGACAGGGTGGCGCTGTTACCGGCCAATGAACCACTTCCTTCCGGGCAGGCGGCCGTGCTCGGCATGTTACCAGCGGTGACGGCAGCCGATCTGGGGGATAATAGTTTCCGCCGGGATTATGGTGTACGTCTGGCCTATTACGCTGGGGCGATGGCAAATGGTATTCATTCAGAAGAGATGGTGATCGCCTTGGGTCAGCACGGTATCCTCGGTATTTTAGGTGCTGGCGGGTTGAGCATTCCGCGTATTGCCAAGGCGATTACCACGCTGCGTCAGCACCTGCCCAACGGGCCATTTGGTGTCAACCTGCTGCACAACCCCGGCAACCTGGAGTGGGAAATGGCCTGTGTACGGTTGTGCATGGAGCACCAGGTCAGGGTGGTTGAGGCCTCGGCCTATATCAAACTGAGCATGGCATTAGTGTACTACCGCACTTGTGGGCTGAAGCAGCAACAAGATGGCGGCATTCTGCGCCAAAACCGCATCATTGCTAAGGTATCACGCCGTGAGGTTGCTGAGTGTTTTTTGCGTCCGGCACCGGAAAATATCCTGGAAAAACTGCTGGCTGAGGGGGTGATTACCGTAGAACAGGCAGCGTTGGCGCGTCAGGTGCCGATGGCGGATGACATTACCGTAGAAGGAGACTCAGGCGGCCATACTGATCAAGGGGTGCTGTCCTGCATCTTCCGCTCCGTAGTGCAGTTACGCGACGACATTGAGCACGAGTCCGGCCACCGTTTCCGGGTGCGGATTGGCGCAGCAGGCGGCTTGGGAACCCCTCATGCCATTCTGTCTGCCTTTGCCCTCGGCGCGGCGTATGTGGTGACTGGCTCAATAAACCAGGCTTGCGTGGAGGCCGGCACTTCTGAGGCGGTAAAACAGATGTTAGGCAAGGCGCAGATAGGTGACGTGGCGACGGCGCCGTCGGCAGATATGTTTGAGCTGGGCGCTAAAGTACAGGTGCTGAAACTGGGCAGTATGTATGCGGTACGCGCCCAGAAACTCTATGCGCTGTATAAGCAGTACGACAGCCTGGACGTGCTCCCCGCTCAGGACGTGGCCCAGTTGGAAAAGCAGATCTTCCATAAGCCGCTGGCTGAAATCTGGCAGGAGACGGTAGCTTATTTCCAGCGTTGCAACCTGTCTGCGGTGATTGAAAGGGCGGAGCAGCAGCCAAAGAAAAAAATGGCGCTGCTGTTTCAGTGGTATCTCGGCCAGTCATCTCGTTGGGCGATAAGCGGTGAAGCGACGCGCCATATGGATTATCAAATCTGGTGCGGTTCGGCGATGGGGGCGATGAACGAGTGGCTACAGGGTACGCCACTGGAGGATGTGGAGCAGCGCAAGGTGGCGGAACTTGCCCAGCTGCTGATGAGTGGCGCCGCCTACCTGACTCGCATTGCACTGCTTGAGCTTATGCATGTCATGCTTCCGGAACCGGTTAAGCGGTATGCGCCGTTTAACTTATCCAAAGGTGTGGATTATGCTAACGGCAATTCGATACCACAAACACAGGCGGAAAGTAAGCAATCTATAGACGCAGTAACAAAACTGTCATTGAAAAGTTCAAAGGAGTTTTATAAAAAGTGCTGGGATCTGCTGCCTGGTGGCACTCATTACAACTTCAGCGATCCTGAACGGTCACTGGTGATCCCGTTCAACCGTGGGCGCAACTCGCGCATCTGGGACCTGGATGGTAATGAACACCTCGATCTATTCTGTAAGTTCGGCGCACTGTTTGTTGGTCATCACAATGAAGCCTACAACGAGTCGTTAATTCAGTACATGGGCAAGGTCACGTCGGTGGATACCTGCGATCTGGAAGTGGAAGTGTGTGAAACCATGGTGAAGTACATCCCCTGTGCCGAGATGGTCCGCTTCTGCCTGAGTGGTACCGAGGCAGTACAGAATGCGTTACGTTTGGCACGCGGCTTTACCGGCAAAAATTGCTTTATCCGTTTCCACGGCCATTACCATGGCAATGCCGATAACATGATGGGGTGGTGTAATAAGCAGGATCTTCGCTATCCGGCACCGGAGCAGTTCCAGGGCGATTTGCCCGATACCTGGGGACAAGAGAGCGGTTCGAGTATTGGTCAGTCTTTTATGCTGCCGTGGAATGACATTGATGTGCTCGCGACGACTATTGAGCGCTATCACGACGAAATCGCTGCTGTGCTGATGGAGCCTATCTGTATCAACGGTGGCGGCATTTTCCCGCGTGAAGGCTATCTGGAGAAGGCCAAGGCGCTGTGTGAAAAATACAATATTGTGCTGATTTTCGATGAAGTTATCACTGGTGTGCGCCTGGGCCTCGGCGGTGCGCAGCAACTGCTGGGCGTCACCCCGCATTTGGCGACCTTCGGCAAGGCGTTGGGCGGTGGTGCAATGCCGATTTCCGCCATTGCTGGCCGCCGCGACATTATGAACCTGTATACCCGTGGCAAAGTAATTCATACCGGTACTTTCAACGGTTATCCGCTGGGGCTGGCGGCTATCAAGGCAACCTTTTCACTGATTGAGCGTGATCTGGGCTGCTACGACCGCATGGCCGGCATTACTTGTCAACTCGCGAATGTCTTCGTCAAGGCGGCTGAAGCGGTTGATCTACCTCTGGTGATTCAGGGCATGCCAACCGCGCTGGTGTACCACTCCCAGCAGGAGCCGGTAGAGCAATCCCTAGGTTACAGAGAGAAAGTAAAGTTCTGCGGCGGCATTATCCGCGAGACGGCTAAACACTACGGCATCCAGTTCTCACCGTTGTCGCGTATCTATTCCAACTTGCTGATGTCACAGGATGATGTGCGTTTCTTCGAAGAACGTATCTTCGATGCCATGGCTAACGCCCGCAAGATTATCGACACTACTTTCAAAGAAGGGATTGATACATGAGTCGGCAAATTGCCGTCATCACTGGTGAGGCAGGCGGTTTTGGTTCGGCAGTTGTCGAGGTGCTGCTGGATATCGGCTATCTGGTGACCGCGAAGGATATGCACTAAGCTGGATGAGCGTTCTGGCATATTATTTATCCAGGCAGCAGCAATTTGCCTTGCTATTAATATGCCAATTCTGCTTTATCCCAGAGGAAATCTGAGTAAATGTCGATTGTTTACTGTATGAGTTTCCCCATTTCAGGTTTGATGAAACGGGCAGTGTATTTGCCCTAATAATTTTGATTTTTTTATTTCCCTCCGGCCAGATCAATAAAATTTCCGGTGACGTATGAAGCTTCATCCGACAGCAACCAGGCTATAGCCTGTGCAACTTCTTTCGGTTGTCCACCTCGTTTCATCGGGAGGAAATTTTTCACCCGATCAACGCGATTTGGCTCGCCACCATCGGCGTGCATATTGGTATAGATAAATCCGGGACGAACGGCATTTACCCGGATTCCCTGATCGGCCACTTCCAGGGACAGGCCGATGGTCAAAGTATCGATTGCACCTTTCGATGCGGCATAATCTATATATTCGTGCGGTGATCCCAGTCGGGATGCTGCGGATGAAACATTGACAATTGAGCCGCCTTGTCCACCATGTCGGAAAGACATTCTTTTAACTGCTTCCCGTGCACAGAGAAAACTGCCTACAACATTGACGGCAAGAATATCATTCAGACGGTCAGCGGTGAGTTGTTCAATTGATGCTTGTGGTTTGAGAATACCGGCATTATTCACCAAACCGGTTATACATCCGAATTCTTTATCAATTCTTTGGAAGAATTCTACAACTTGTTTTTCATCAGCGACATTGACCTGAATGGCGATAGCTTTACCGCCGATATTATGGATAATTTCTGTGACTTCCAGCGCTTGAGCTTGATTAGTGTGGTAACCAATTCCAATATGATGCCCTTTTTCTGCCAGATAAAGCGCTGTTGCGCGACCAATACCGCGAGATCCGCCCGTAATTAATGTGATTTTCTGCATAGTGTTCTTATTTAAAGTTTTATACCCGTTATCTTTCAAGCTGCCTCTTTGTTGGCTGCACTCACTCACCCCGGTCACATAGTTATCTATGCTCCCGGGGATTCGCTCCCTTGCCGTCGCGATGCAACTCGAAATCTATTAGGTATATATTAAGAAATTAAATATCAAACGAATCAGTATTAATAAAGTAAAATTGAATAAAAAGCAAATTTTTGCATATGGCATGGGAATATTTATAATGTCGATATTATTATTTGTATGATTGTTTTTAGTTAAAAATAAAATAATCTAAGTGTTATGCTGTGGATATTATGAAAATATATTTATAGATGGAGTGGGTTATTATGGGATGGTGATTTTACCTGAAGATTTTATGGATGGAAATTCGATTTATTTATCCTTTTTAAGATATTTGTTTATATAAATTTTAATTATTTTTGATGAATGATTCAGATGTTATAATATAGCAACACCATGAATTAGTGCTGGTTATTAGGTATCAAACTTCCGCGGCTCAGGCATCAATCAAATTGACTACTGTATCGGTATTACGAAATGCTATTTAGTTGGAAAATAGTTTACTCAGTGTATAGAGCTAACTAACTTGAATGCCAGAACTCGAAGCAAGCGATTGAACCGAAAAACCATTTTTTTCAAAATAAGAAGAAATGCACGATAAAGTCATAGAGACTTTCATTGAGCGTAAAAAATGCATTTTATATATACATCTAATTATTTGATGTATAACCTTAATTATTAAAATGAAATATATTGTCTGGTGTGTGACTCTAATTGGAAATATTATATGTGAATTTATGGTATTTACATGTGATTAATTATGACGTGAATCACGATATTGAAAATTAGATTATTAATTTATTGATTTTTTATATGGTTTGTATTTTTATACAGGATTTAAAATAAACCACGGATTGAGAAATTAAAAAATCTAACCAGATAATACATCTTCTAGTAAGAAACAGGATGCCCAATGTTAATGTTTTTCAAATCTTGTGATTTTATTTAAATTAAACTTAAAAATAGTGTAACACCTTGCATTAAAGTGAAAGCCTATAGCTATAACTGAGTTTAAGGACTGAGTGTAGCGGTGCTATTGGTTATTTAACTTAGTAAACCGTCGGTAATTCACATAGGATATTCTATACCCTATGGATTTCAAGATGCATCGCGGCGGCAAGGGAGCGAATCCCCGGGAGCATAGATAACTATGTGACCGGGGTGAGTGAGTGCAGCTAACAAAGAGGCAACTTGAAAGATGACGGATATATGTAAATGAAAGAGGGACATATCCCTTATAACTTAACGATACCTATGGATTTTTCGCTGGATCAATATCACTTCTTATTTGAAAAGGAGATTACTCATCGTGTCTAAACTGGCAATACATGGAGGCTCTTCCATTCGAACAATGTCTTGGCCTGAGTGGCCTACAAGTTCTCCCGAAACTGTAGATAATCTACTTTCTGTTTTAAATAGTCCCACAATTAAAGTAAGACCTGAAGTAGAAACTGTTATTGAACAACGCGCACGAGTGACCGATTTTTTGCGTCAACGACACCAACAGCGTGGCCGGGAAAAGGTCACGGTGATCGTTTCCCATGCATTCACTATAGAGCTAGCAATGTTTGTGTTGTTAGGGCTGGAAAGCTCCCTATTACAACGCTGGCATATGCGTATCAGTAATACGGCATTGCACGTTATAGAGAATGAAGAGATAGGTGGAAAATCGAGGCTTGTCCTTGTTAACGCGAAAAATCATTTGAGATTATGGCTTTAAAGGTAAGAAGATAAAACGTATGGCTGCAAAATTTGAACGATTACAACAACTTTCCCGGCACCCTGATTTTTCAGCATTGGTTCCACCTTTAGTGGGATTTGCGGCTGATAAAGCGCTTGCCATTGTAAAGTATTATCCGCAAGCAGATACCGCGCTGCTACGTACCCTCTACAGTCAGTACATCACTGAGCACCCCGATTGGATAAAACAGGTTGAGAAAGTTTGTGGCCCTGCTCCCTGGATTATTCGCAGTGCGGGCTTAGAGGATGGTGATACTTTCGTGAATGCTGGAGGCTATGCCAGTATCATCTGTCATTGTCCGGCAGATTTTAGTGATACGCTTTCTACGGTGGCTTTCAGCGGATTTGAACCTCAATCTATTGAACAGCAACGGTTAAGTGATCCGGGTTATCAACCGCAGCCAATCACTTGTTTTGTTCAAAAATTGATTGAGGGTACGCCATCTACAGTGGACGCCTTACAGGCTCCGTATCTGACAGCCGATGCATGCCATGATTTAAATAAAATCATCAATCAATTACATCAATATCTCTCTGAAATTGCGTTAGACACTGAGTGGGTTTTGGAAACGGATCATGGCCTGGTTTCCGTGACCGGATTGACTTTACATGCCTCTGAAGGTATCCGGGGAGAACTGGCGTTCGGTTTTGGTTTTGCGTCTGCACAATCTCCCGGCTCAAGGGCGAACTCTGTGGCCTATCATTGGCCAACGTTAGCTGCACCTCTGTGGTATGGCGCTCAATTATGTCAGGTTCGCGTGGATAAGATTTGGTTAGTACAGGCACGCCCCGCGCCGGGTTATGTACTTGAACGTCAGGTTGAACAGTTAACCGCTGAAGTGAAAGAAGAGCTGACACGCAGTATGCGGGCGGTTCCCGTAACAACATTACTGCATCCTGCAAAGCCCAATTTAGGCGTTTTCCTTTCGGCATCCACATTAGACGATGCTTGGTCTCGTTATCTGCGTCTTCCTTTGCCAGTGCGATCCACTCTTGTGGCTGTCTTCGTTGAATCAGGCGTTGCTAGTGAACATGCTGGCATCATGTTCCGTCAACAAAAATTGCCCGTTTTTCTTACCCAGTTAACTAATATCCCCTCAGTTCCCTTGGTCATTATTAATAGTGTAGGAGAGCAAGCCTACTTTAGTGCGCAAAAACCACTTATCGAATTGGAAACGGAAACCATTGAATCGGTTAATTTGCCTGCGGCTGTACAGCATATTTTTGACGATAGAGAATCTCTGCCCACTACGGCGCTGTCTTCTCAAGATATTTCGGATGTTTTGCAACGTGCGCTGGCTGGCTTACCGGTATTAGAGGAAAAAATCGGCGCCTCACTCAGGCAACGTACTCTTTTTCCAATGGACACGTGGTTACAGCATGGTGACATTGTCCGAAGCCCAAGTTTAACAGGTTGGCTCCTTGCACAAGTAGGTGAGAGAGCGATGACGCTCTACCCTGCTCATTGGTCGGCAACCGATGCAACAACAGATTATCTCTGTGCTTTCAGAGCCAAAACCGATCCGCAGTCGACATTACCGCACTTATGTAAGGCTATCCCAACATTGGCAGACAAGGTCAGGCAACTCAATGACCTGCGCTTGCTAATGTTATTTATCAAAGCCGAATCATGGATTGAGAAAATTCCCGCGATGCCATTGGCGCAATGGGTTGATGTTGCGATAACGACCCCAAATGGGGATGGGCGTCTGCTACTGGAATGTCTACTTCATGTGCTCGCAGATACAGACATTATTCCCATTTATGAAGATGCAGACCGGATCAACATTTTACACGCGTTAACCCAGGCAGCAGGTTCTACACTTTCTGTTCACGAATTGTTTGAAGTTATCCATCATCGCCAATTGTCACCGACTGCACTGGCGAATCTGGTTCGTGCGCCCAAAGCGTTTGCTGACTATGTGGCTTTCCTGTCTCCACTTAAGCGCTTTAAAGCAGCCGCAGCACTGGCAGGAGCGAGTGAAGCCGCTGATTTGCTACAAGCTACGGATAGCCTGATGAAAGAGTTACATCATGCGAAATTACCCACTTTGAGGGCACTTTGTCGCATAGATTTAGTGGATACTTACGATCAGGTACTCAAGGCGGTATTAGCCGATGTTGTTGATAGACACGAGCTGATCACGTATCAAAATTATCTAGATTTGCTCAGTGGTTGGATGGAATTTGCCCAGCTATCAACGCTTTCTGCCACAGAAAAATCGGCATTATGCGCTTTCCAGGGATGGGTAGAACATGTTCGTCATAACCCCATGCCGGACACTTTTTTTCTTGAATTAAAAGAAGATGTTGTAGAAATCTTGGGGGATGATTTCTTACGTTGGCAGGCTTTAATGCCTGTTGCCGGTAATATGACACCGGAACAACTACCGATAGAAAATGCCCACCAGTTACACAATCTATTGCATCAATGGATGCTGGTTCGTTTTCGGGCTGAATCAGGGCCTGATCTGCCCGCGCCTTTACACAAATTGATCAATATCGCTGATGGTTTTGGTGATGCCCGCTCTTGCCTTTTAAGGTTAACTAATAACCTCTTTGAGATTTCTCTGCCCTTTGTCGTACACAAGGCCAGTTTCCTCTTTAATGAGAAGGAATTGGTTGTTGAATTCTGCGAGCTTCCGAATGCCCCGGAAGAGGAGATTGGTCGCTTATATGTCTTCGATGCATTGGCATCACGTATTTCAGAATGGAAACCACAATGGCAGATATCATCAAATCGGGTCTGTCAATTAGGCACTTGGACACTTTTCTTGCGCTTAAAACGTGCTGATGGTTTACATTGGCAGAGACAGGATCTCGAGGAACTGGTGCTTTGGTTGCGAGTGCTATTCGATACTGCTTATGATTTCTCCTATGTGCCTAATGATGAAGTTTCCCATGTATATGACATGCTGGGGCACTCTCCCTGGTGTGATCTATTCCACGCTTATGTCAATTACCGGGCTGTGATTGATTTCTCTGTTCAGCGTATCACGGTTTATTCGTTGCCCTTTGCCTCAACGCTCGCTGCACTCTGCCTGAATGAATCTATACGTGATGAGGTTACCAGCGCTTGCCTTGCTGGTTTTGACCATGCCTGGGATGCTTTTCACCGAATTATTGAGAAGCTGGAAAAAACAGAGGATGACCAAGAACAGTGGGAATGCCTTCACACCACCGCAGGGCAGATAGGATTACTCCTTTCAGCAATATGGCCAGAGCATACGCTGATGCGGATGGTACAAAAACCACTTTCCCCGGTTGGGGCTGAACGGATCGCTGTCAGCCTGTTACATCGTCGTGATTTGTCGGCCACATTGCAGCAGTTGGTTACTGCTCCAGAAAATGCCGGATTGCGTAATTTAGTTTTGCACCACGTTCCTGAAATCGCGGTAAATGCAGGTTCTGCTGCCTCAATCGCAGATGAAATCGCGATTTGGCAAAGTCAGTTTAAACGCTGCAAAGAGTACTTGCTTGCCTATCATGCAAATGTACTTTCTGAGAGCCAATGTCAACAATTTGTCAGACAACTTAGTCTTATCCCTTATGGCATCACAGAGGAAATTGAAACGTATATTCAACGTGCTCTGCCCCCTATAGCCACAGAGGAGAAAGGCCGTTTTAAATTGTCTGAAGTTGATCCGATTGCGATTATTAGAAGCCATCAGTATCGATCAAACATTAGCAGATAAATACGCAGCACTATCTAATTATGCCAGCCAAACCGATCAGGAAACGATTGATGCAATTATTGTCCATGCACAACGTCTGGCACAAACATGTTTCCATACCGGGCAAGCAGTTTACCTTGCAGAAAGATTTTGGGAGAAATCATGTCAATATCAGTAAGTTATATTCGTCAATTAATTATCAAAATCGCCTGTGAGACAACGGGAGATGACGCAGAAGAATTAATCAAGCGAGGATGGTTAGAGATCCCTGCACGGGATGCCATTGAATTTATGGTACGTCTGGAAGCACTCCTTGACTGCACGCTGGGCTGGTCGAAATACGAACATCTATCAATGGAAATCAATAACCTCGCGGAAATAATAAACAAGAAGCTTAATGCACAATCATCTGATGAACCAATGCCATTATCACCTTAATCACAGGTAAAAAAATGATAAATACCGAAAAAAGTGGTATTGATATACCTTTTAATAACAATGAGTTACCTGAAAAAAAGCAATGTGTCATCCTGTTCACTTCAAGATAATGCGTATTCTATGCATAAAATTGAATTGCGTTTTGAAGATGTTGCTTATCCTTTCTGGATCGGGAGCCACTGCACAGAGGAAATTTCGGCGCATTTAGCTGAGATGTCGGCGTCTTTTCTGCATATCATTACTGACGATACCGTAAACCAGCTTCATGCTGCTCCTTTCGTACAACGGCTAACTCTAAAAACAAAGGTGCCGGTTTGGGTCTGGTTAATTCCAGAAGGAGAAGCAAACAAATCACTCAATACATTGGATTATTTGGCAAATCAATTGCTTAATGCGGATGTTGATCGCAAAAGTGTTATTGTCGCGATGGGAGGGGGGGGCATCGGCAATATAGCAGGGCTGCTGGCTGCGCTACTATTTCGTGGTATTTTTTTAGTCGTGGGAGATGGCCCGCAACGGCATAGACTCGAAGAGACTATTGCTCAACATCAGTTAGAGTCCCAATTTACTATCACGGGATTTATCCCCAATGATCAGGTGGCAACCGCGATTGCGGCCTGTCATGTCATTGTCATGCCGTCAGAACACGAAGAGTTTGGTGGTGTTTCCATTGAAGCTACTGCGGTAGGAGTGCCGGTGGCTGCACTCACTCACCCCAGTTACATCGTTATCTATGCTCTTGGGGATTCTCTCCCTTGCCGTCGCGATGCATCTTGAAATCCATAGGGTATAATGTAGCTTTTACCTCCAAAAGCGTTTTTTACTTGAAAGTTTCATGGATACAAAGTTGATTTATTTGTCCTTTTCATGGTGTTTATTTATATAACTTTGCATTATTTTTGATGACTGATTCAGATGTTCTAATACGGCGGAAATAGTTTCACATAACTTTGGATCAGCTGCATCATAATCACGGATGCTAAAACATCCTTTTATATTTTTGGCGGCCCGGATAAGATGATTAATATTGTCTAATAATATTGGTGGTGCAATATTAAGATAATTTCCTTGCAACTCATTGAATATTTTGTGAAATGATTCAAAATCATTCTTATCAATAGAATTTGTAAGCTTATCTATGTACTGCAATTTTTCTCTCATTTACATTATATTTTACCTCTTTATTTACTGTCATATTAAAAATGACTATGATTAGTCATCTTTATCCAAATATTCTTGTGCTAATTTTGATGCATGCTCTAAAAATTCAAGTGCTGTGAGTCCCCATATGTCAGGGAAAATGTCAGCATCATGATAATCAAATGTGTTCTCTACATCTTCAGAAGAGCCAACAAGATCATTGATTTCTTCTATTAACCCTTTTCTCATTCCTTGAGATGCGTCATTAAGAAAATCATTGATAACATCATCAAGCTCGGGACCTGATATTATATCGAAGTCCTGATTAAAATAAGCATGCATTAAAATGTCTAAAAATGGATATTGTCCGGTCATTTTAATTAAACCTTTTTATATGTTGGAGTGTATAATCTTAGTCTTTTAAATTTTGTCTCTGTAAATCCTAATATCCGACAAGATCGCCGCAAGTTGCACAGGTGATAAAACAATGCGTAACCCATTCTCAGATTCTGAATCAACAGGGGTATCAGTTAAATAAGCGGCATTATTCATCGTCAATAAACCCTGTCATCCCAGAAGCTATAAGAACCGGTTGAGCAGGCAAGATTGTTCCACGTGATATTTTTATAAGTGAAGCAGATAATTTCTTGTGGTACACCGGCATTATTATCTCTGGAATGCGGAAAATTGCATTTTATGCTGGAGATAAAGGCATGGCCTAGCCTGATGGAATAATTTTTTTCTAATCCTCCGGTTAGTGATGTTCGATAATTTTCAAACAGGCATTCCAGTTCTTCATTTTCATCGAAGCTTCGCGCTAGTAAAGGCGAAGATTTATCAATGGGTTTTATTACCATAACCGGATGATGGGATACGTGTTGTTCCCTTGTCATTAAATGTTGAAGCGAGTAAATAAAAATCTCATTTTCATGGCCGTGCTGGTAATTATTTCCTATGGAGTTTAAGGAGCCGCAGCCAGCGGAGATCAGCCCCTGCTTTTTGCCTTTCAATGTTAGATAAATGATATTTGCCATACTGGTTGCTCCTCTAATGCGCTTTTTTATCCTGTTGTAGGGTGTGTGCAAAAAGCAATCAAAAATTTATAAATTTAATATAATTTACATTTGTAAGAGGAATAAAATCTTATAAAAACGGAATACTTAAAAATATGGCGTCGAAGTATTAAGAGGAACTTAAAAATCTGAACTGTTCAGGTGTCGTATTTGTGACAATCGCATAGCGTGAGTTGACATTCAGGTAACACTCGGTGGCTGTTACCTGAATGTTTGAAATTATTCTAAATGCATACTATTAATCTGATGAAAAAACGCCATATCCAGTATCCCAGTAAAGCGAATGTAATGGCATTAAGAGAAAAGGACTTGAATCTTTTCTTCATGGCCGCATAAAGTAAGGGAGACATAATCAGTAAACATGTTGGAGCAAATACATCACGATTATCATCTATCAGCTCTCTGTAAACAGTACAGAGATTATCTATATCCTGACCACCGATATAATGCTCTTCTTCTAAGTATGACATCATATATATAAATAACGCACAAAAGATAGCATAAGTGATATTTAAAACTATGGCTGATTTGCTCATTCTGAAATTCTCGTGATTATATGAAGTCTATGACATCAAAAAGTGGGAATCCGAATTCACCTGCCATATAGTAAGGATTTTGCATATGTTGTGTTTCCTTTTCTTAAATAAATTTATACCCTTCATCTTTCAAGCTGCTGCTTTGTTGGCTGCTTTCACTCACCCCAGTCACATAGTTATCTATGCTCTTGGGGATTCATTCACTTGCCGCCTCGCTGCAACTCGAAATCTATTAGGTATATTTATATCGGCACTCCGGTTGCCATCATTTATCCTTCAAAAAGTTCCAGTGAGTTACAGAGTCTCAGTATATTCAGAATTTTAATTCTTGGAAGAGATTTTGTAATAAAAACGAGTAAGTTTAGCACGAATTAATAGCACGAGGTTTGCTGCATAAGCAGAATAAAATGCCGGGTTTGGTATAATTAGCATGGATATTTATTTTTCGTGAATATTTTTTTCTCGCCAATGACTAGGAGAGCAGCCAACTAATCGATTAAAGAAACGGGCAAAATAGGCTGGATCTTTAAATCCGAGCTGATAAGCCACTTCAAATACTGGGCAATCACTGAATAATAATAGCCGTTTGGCTTCACGCAGTTGACGGTCGAAGATGAGTCGTTTCGGTGGACGGTTGGTAAACCGACGGCACATATCTTTTAACCGCGATTCTGTAATATCTAACTTATGGGCATATTCCGGTACGGAAAGATGATGATGATAATGATTGTCTATTAATTGGTTAAAGCGCTGAAACAATTTAATTTCTCCTCGCACGCCATTAATCGGGTGATCATCAAGAGGAATGTTGCGCAATAACAAGGTAAATATGGCTTGTGCTAAGAATGTCAGCGATTGCTCTCGACCAATAAAGTTATTAGATGATTCGCGGGCGATTAACGCCCAATAGTGATTAAAAGCGGCCAGCTCTTCCGGTTTATCGGCGACGGATAAGCAAATAGCCGGAATATCAAGAATATCTTTATTAGCCGGATAGAGTGATTCTAATAACGGTAATATCAGATCTTGCCGTACGGTAAGGACATATCCGTCACTGTCATCTTGAGTGAAAAAAGCGTGAGGAACGGAGGGTGGAGTCAGGATAAACAGCGGTGCCTGTACAGAATAGTGTTGAGCATCCAACTGTAATTCAATATGGCCGGTGATCAAAAAATGAAGTTGGAAGAAACCATCGTGACGATGAGCTTGCATATTACGACCGAAAAATGCCGCCATTCGGCCAAAGGTCTGATAATGCACATCATCGGTGCCTTGGGTTTCATCATAATCCTTGCTGATATCAATATTGGCAATGATAGACTCAGCCATGATGGTTTTTCCTTTTTATTGAAAATTACGGCGCTGTTTTCTGTCTGGCGTGTGTCATTGGGATCAGCCAGATAATGGCTGCGCCAACGACCAGCAATCCGGCAACGAAATAGAGACCCGTATTAAAGCTCCCGGTCTGATCTTTCAGCCAACCGATTAATAACGGGCTAAGTGCTGAACCTATGTTACCTGTAGCGCTAATAACTGCAATGCCGATCGCTCTTGCGCGTAAGCTGATAGCTTGATCCGGCGTTGTCCAGAAGATCGCCATTGCAGTAAATGAACCGGTTGAAGCCATAATAATCCCAATAAGCTGAATGACACTGTGGTTGGTTAATGAGGTCAATACCCAGCCCACGGCGGCGAACAGATAGGGTAGGGCCGTATGCATTTTACGTTCTTGTAACCGGTCTGAACGGCGACTCCAGTAAACCATCCCGATGATGGTACAAAACTGAGGAATAGCGGTCAGAATGCCGATCATGATGTTACTGCTGCCCTGATTGAAGCTTTGCACAATCTGTGGCGTCCAGATATTAATCGCACTCAGGGTATTGGTTAGACAGAAGTAGGCCAGGGTATACATCAGCATGATCGGTGCGAAAATCTCATGCCATATACTGCGTTTTTGCATTGCCTGATAAGTTGGTGAGCCTGCTGGTTGAACCAGAGCGGGCTGGTCGTTATCCATCATCTCTTGTAAGCATTTTTTGTCTTCATCTGTCAGCCATTTAGCGCGTTTGGGTGAATCATCAAGATAGAACCAAACGACAATTCCCAGTAGTACCGAAGGAAAACCTTCCAGCAGGAATAACCACTGCCAGCCGTGAAGGTTCATGAGGCCATCCATTTCCAGAATATAACCGGAAGCCAGAGAACCAAAAGCCATAGTTACCGGCATTGCCACCATAAACAGCGCATTGGCCCGGGCGCGATAGTAAGCCGGGAACCAGTAAGTCAGATACAACAGGATACCCGGCACAAAACCTGCTTCGGCGATACCGACCAGCATACGCAAGATATACAGACTGGTTGGTCCGGTGGCGAACATGGTGGCCGTGGAGGCGATCCCCCAGAGCACCATAATCGCGGCTATCCAGCGTCGCGCTCCGACAATGCTAAGCATGATATTGCTAGGAATACCGAAGATGACATAAGTAGCATAGAACAGCGTTGCCGCCAGACCGAACATGGTTGCGTTCAGTCCAAGATCTTTACCCATTGTCAGGCCGGCAAACCCGATATTAATTCGATCCAGAAACGAGAATACAAATAAGACGAACAGGAAAATAATCAGGCGACGGAATAACTTGTTAATGACGGATTGCTGTTGTGCCGTTAGCGGTTTATGTTGACCAGCCGGAAGTTCCGGCTGTTGCACGGCAGTTGATGAATCGCTCATTATCATTTTCCTTAATTACTGTTTTATGTGTATTACGTTGTTTAGGAAATTAAAAGCTGGTTGAGTAAATCGGTTGTTAATACTGTGATTGCTGAAATTAATAAACACCGGATGAAGGTGCTGCCGGCGGTTCTTTATCCGAGATAAATCGTGCCGCCAGCGCTTCCGCTGTCCGAGCCAATAAAGTTGTATCAATACCAACCGCCACGAATAGGGCGCCAAGTTTCAGGTAATGCTCGGCAACATTGGGTGCGGACATCAGAATGCCCGGCGCTTTACCCGCCGCTTTGATTTGGGCAATGGCTTGCTCAATTGCAGCTTTCACTTCAGGATGTTGCGGATTATTGGTAAAGCCCATATCGGAACTCAGATCCGCCGGACCGATAAAGACACCATCCACACCGTCTACTTTGAGGATCTCCGGCAGGTTACGGAGTGCTTCACGGGTTTCTACCTGAACCAGAACGCAGATTTCATCGTTGGCACGGTGCAGATAATCAGGAATTCTGTTCCAGTGGGAAGCTCTTGCCAGAGCGCTACCTACACCACGGATACCCGCCGGTGGATAACGGGTTGCGCGAACAGCTTCGTAAGCCTGCTCGGCGTTTTGTATCATGGGGATTAATAACGTTTGGGCACCGATATCCAGTAGTTGTTTAATGATGACCAGATCATTCCAGGGCGGACGCACAACGGGATGGCTTGGATAAGGGGCAATCGCTTGCAACTGGCTTAGAATCGTCTGAACATCGTTCGGTGCATGTTCGCCATCAATAAGTAGCCAGTCGAAACCGGCTCCGGCTACTAATTCAGCACTGTAGGGGTGACAAAGTCCCAACCATAGGCCGATTTGTGGCTGACCTGCTTTTAATGCCTGTTTAAATTTATTGGTTAACCGATCCATATTTTTCCTCTTTAAACAAAACGGCAACTGATAGCACCGATGGGGCCGTAATCCACATGGAAGGTATCCCCTTTATTTGCTGGAACCGGGCGGGTAAACGATCCACTGAGAATGATTTGTCCTGCTTCAAGCTGAACACCATGTGGAGCCAGTTTGTTTGCCAACCATGCGACACCGTTAGCCGGATGATTAAGTACCGCAGCCGCGACACCGGATTCTTCAATCACGCCATTGCGATAGAGCAGGGCGCTGATCCAGCGCAGATCAAACTGATCGGGTTTAATCGGGCGCCCGCCCATGATGACGCCGCCGTTGGCGGCATTGTCAGAAATCGTATCGAACACTTTGCGTGGACGTTTGGTTTCCGGATCGATGTTATGGCAACGGGCGTCGATCAATTCCAATGCCGGAATGACATAATCGGTCGCATTGTAAACATCAAACAGTGTGCAGTTCGGGCCACGCAAAGGTTTTGCCAGAATGAATGCCAGTTCGACCTCAATACGGGGCACAATAAAGCGATCACATGGAATATCACTGCCATCAGGGAAAAACATATCGTCCAGCAGAGCGCCATAGTCCGGCTCACTGATTTGTGAACTGGCTTGCATGGCCTTTGAGGTCAAGCCAATTTTATGGCCTTTGAGTACGCGACCTTCGGCAATTTTCAGCTCCACCCAGTGACGCTGAATGGCATAAGCATCATCAATGGTGATTTCAGGGTAATCCAATGAGATTTGGCGTATTTGTTCACGGCTTTTTTCTGCTTGATGCAGACGATGTGCAACCTGTGATACGACTTCTTTCTGTAACATGCAGTTAAACTCCTGTGTCTTCTATGCCACCAAAGCAGAGGTATTTCACTTCCAGATAATCTTCGATGCCGTAACGTGAACCCTCACGTCCCAGTCCCGACTGTTTAATGCCGCCGAATGGAGCTGATTCATTAGAAATCAAACCTTCATTGATCCCGACCATGCCGCTTTCCAGCGCTTCTGCCACACGGTAGATCCGGCCGATATCGCGGGAATAAAAATAAGCTGCCAGACCAAATTCAGTATTATTTGCCAGATGGATGGCTTCTGCTTCATCACGGAATTTGAAGAGTGGTGCAATAGGCCCGAATGTTTCTTCTTGGGAGATAAGCATGGATTCATTGACATCAGCCAATACGGTAGGTTCGAAGAACAAACCGCCCAAAGCGTGTGGTTTACCCCCTGCCAATATGTGCGCGCCACGGGAAATGGCATCACTGATATGTTCTTGCACTTTATCAACGGCAGCTTGATTAATTAGTGGGCCTTGTTGTGATTTGGCATCGCTGGCTGGGCCAACCTGCAACCGATTAACTGCTTGCGCCAGACGTTCGGCGAAAGTGTCATAGATAGTTTCCTGCACCAAAATTCGGTTAGCGCAAACACAGGTTTGACCGCTGTTGCGGAATTTAGCTATCAACGCCCCCTGTATAGCGGCATCAATATCAGCATCATCAAAAACGATAAATGGCGCATTGCCGCCCAATTCCAGCGATAGCTTTTTCACGGTGTCGGCACTTTGTGCCATCAATAGCTTGCCGACACGGGTTGAGCCGGTAAAAGAGAGTTTGCGGACAATCGGGCTTTGGGTCAAAACACCACCGATGGTTTTTGCATCAATGCCAGTCACCACATTGAATACCCCGGCAGGAACGCCAGCTTGCTCTGCCAGCGCGGCCAGAGCCAAGGCTGAAAGTGGGGTTTCTGAGGCGGGTTTTAGGATCACCGTGCAGCCCGCTGCCAGAGCAGGGCCAACCTTGCGGGTGATCATGGCGTTGGGGAAGTTCCACGGTGTGATGGCTGCCACAACGCCGATAGGTTGTTTGATCGTGACGATCCGTCGGCCTGGCATCGGGCTTGGGATAGTTTCACCGTAGGTGCGTTTACCCTCTTCCGCAAACCATTCGATGAAGCTGGCGCCATAAGCAATCTCTCCCATGGCTTCTGCTTGCGATTTCCCTTGCTCCCGGCTCAACAATTCAGCCAGTGCTTGTTGATTTGCCATCATTAACTGAAACCAACGTTGCAGGATCTGGCTGCGTTGCTTGGCTGTCATTGCTCTCCAGGCAGGCAGGGCTTGTTGAGCGGCTGCAATTGCGCATTCTGTTTCAGCCGCACCCATATTACTGACGTGTGCAATAACTTCACCATTTGCCGGGTTAGTCACCTTAAAAGTGGCTTGGTTGTTGGCATCAACCCATTGCCCGTTGATATAAGCTTGTTGGCGTAGTAATTCTGTATTGACATTATTTGTCATGATTTTTTTCTCCTGAAGACACTTGTGTGAGTGGTTTTCGCTGGTAGAACGTTGCTAGCTGCTGGCATAACCAACTCAATCCAGCGCAAACTGCCATTACAAGGGCCATAGCAAAAGGGGTTTCATCTTGTAGTAAAGAGACGGCGATACTGGCGAATGCGGCCATAGCGAATTGTGCGGAAATAGCGAGCGCGCTGGCGCTGCCAGCAAGTTGGCCTCGATGTTGAAGTAATAAAGAGAGGCTGTTAGTACCAATGGCATTCACCAGCGAGATAAACAGTACGACCAGAATGACGATCACCGAAAGACTTTGCTGATAGAAAATAACCAGTAAGATGCCAAACAGTAATTGCGCGCTGGTTTGGATCAATAGCAGACGGGAAAGATCGTAGACCTTTAGTAAACGGACATTGAGTAGCACCATTGCTATCATGCCTAGCGCATTACAGGCGAACAGTAAGCCGTAGTAATTCGCCGGAACCTGAAAATAGTTGATATAGACGAAAGGGGAACCACTGATAAATGCGAACATGGCGGCACAAGTGAATGCCAATGTGCCGATAGTTGCCATAGCTTCACCGTCAGTCAGTAACTTGCCGTAATTTTTAAAAGCGGTGATAAGTTTTCCATTGTTACTCTGAGCGGGCAGCGTTTCTGGCAATAAAAATAGTAATAATATCCCACTGATACAACCGAACAGACCCAATAGCGTAAATATGGCTTGCCAATTGAAATAGGTTAACAGTAAGCCACCAAGCAATGGGGCGATAAGTGGCGCTATCATGGTCACTAAGGTCATGAGTGATAGCACGCGTGGTAATTTCTGCGGACCATAGATATCACGGGCGATAGCTCTGCCCATGACCACCGCGGCGCCACTGCCAAATGCTTGTAATGCGCGGAGTAAAATCAGGTGTTCAACTTGTGTCACCAAGGTACACAACGCACTGGCAACGACAAATAATGCGATACCGCTGAGCAGCAGTTTTCTGCGCCCAAAATGGTCGCTCAGTGGGCCGTATAACAGCATGCCAATACAGAAACCGGCGAAAAATGCGCCTAAGGTATGTTGCATCTGCCCTTGTGTTGCCTGTAATTGCCTTGCCATTTCTGGCAAGGCTGGCAGGTACATATCAATCGACAGAGGCCCGAAGGCCACTAGCGCACCTAATAAAGGGATCAACCAACGAGGAGGATGCTGATGAAAGGATTTCGGCATCACTACTCCTTACGAAACAAAGCGTGGACGTTGTTTTGTTTGTAGTTCAATACCGGGTCTAATTCTTCCATCGTAAAAGAGAGGGCAAGGTAACGCTGTGCCATCAGCGAGGCAAAATGTTGCTTGATCAGGGGAAAGAGTATCTCACCAACCTGTTGACGGCTTTCAAGGCTGCGTCCCGCGCCGATTTTTAGTGTCATATGGACGAATGCATAATCTTGTTTACCGTCGGCCATTTGCCAGGTATCCAGCCAGATAGCACGGCTGCGTATGCCGCCTAATGGGAAAATGCCGGTATCTGCCAGCGCCTGATGCACTTTGGCAAACAGCTCAGGCAAATTGGCTTGTTCGCGGATATTTTCCGTACATTCAGCATAAAAATGTGGCATAGGTTGCTCCTAATCAGGGGATCGCGGGTTTATCGGTGATGTAATCAGGTAGTGGAAATACGGCGTTGACTTGCCCGGTACCAGAACTGGCAAACAGTTCAGTCAGAAATTCCACTTTACCATCATATTTATCCCAACCGAGTAGACCTAATAGCATCACTGTGTCGTGCATATTGCCTTCGCCATAACAATAATCTGCATATTCCGGCAGCATCTTGCAGAACTCTTTGAATTTGCCCTCTTTCCAGAGCTGAACCACCCGATGATCCATCTGTTCATCAAATTCTCGGGTGTAGCTGTTCATGCCCTCTTCGGCGCGTTGATCATCGATAAAGCGGTGAGACAGGGAACCGCTAGCGAGTACAGCAACGGTGCCATCATATTTCTCAATCGCGGTCAGAATGGCCTCTCCAAGACGACGACTGTCTTCAAAAGCATGGACAGTACAGAATGCGGAGACCGAGATAACTTTAAAATGTCGGTCACTGTTCATGTAACGCATTGGTACCAGCGTGCCGTACTCCAGTTTCAGGCTTGGGATTTCATGCGCTTGAGCGCGCACGCCGACATTGCGCGCCTCTTCTGCGATCATTTGTCCCAATTCAGGATTGCCGTCATATTCATAACTCATATCCCGGATGAAGTGGGGTAACTCATTGCTGGTATAAATGCCGGAGAAATGGTCGGCACAATTGATGTGATAGGCACTATTCACCAGCCAGTGTGTATCAAACACAATAATGGTATCGACACCCATTTCACGGCAACGGCGACTGATCTCTTTGTGACCATCAATAGCTGCCTGACGGCAACCGTGATGCTTCCCCGGTAGTTCAGACAGATACATGGATGGCACATGTGTAATTTTGGCTGCTAACGCTAACTTACCCATAAAATCCTCATTTGATATCAGGACGGCGAACCGGAATTCGCCGTGGTTAACGCTGATGGAACGGTTATACCCCCCAACGTGGGATTGGATGATCCCCCATGGAGATACAGACGTTTTTCATCTCAGCAAACACTTCAAAACTGTATTCACCGCCTTCACGGCCGGTGCCGGAGGCTTTCACGCCGCCGAATGGTTGACGCAGGTCACGGACGTTCTGGGTGTTGACGAATACCATGCCGGCTTCAATATTACGGGACAGACGCAATACCTTGCTGACATCCTGGGTCCAGATGTAAGAAGCCAGACCGTACTCCACGTCATTTGCCAGGCGCAGACCTTCTGCTTCATCTTTGAATGGCAGCAGGCAGGCGACAGGGCCGAAGATCTCCTCCTGAGCAACCCGCATCCGGTTATCAACATCTGCCAGCACCGTTGGGCGCAGGAAATTGCCGTCTTTCAGGTGCGTCGGCAAATCAATTGGTTTATCTGGTCCACCGGCCAGCAGTGTTGCGCCTTCCTCTATTCCCAGACGGATGTAACCGGAGACTTTTTCCCAATGCGATTTGCTGATAAGTGCCCCAATCTGGGTGTTTGGATCTTGTGGATCACCCACCCGCAAACGATTAGCCCGTTCAGCAAAACGCTTAATAAACTCAGGGTAGATACTTTCCTGAATGAAAATGCGTGAACCGGCGGTACAACGTTCACCGTTGATAGAGAAAATAGTGAACAGGGCGGCATCCAGTGCCCGCTCAATATCCGCATCTTCAAAGATCAGAACCGGAGATTTACCCCCTAGCTCCATTGAATATTTTTTCAGGCCGGCGTTTTTCATAATCTGACGACCGGTTGCTGTGCCGCCGGTAAACGAAACTGCCCGTACATCGTGATGTTTCACCAGTGCGTCACCAGCGGTAGCACCATATCCCTGAACCACATTCAGCACACCGGCAGGGATACCGGCTTCTAGTGCCAATTCCCCTAAACGGTTTGCGGTTAATGGGGAGAGCTCTGACATTTTCAGCACGGCGGTGTTACCTAGTGCTAAACAGGGAGCAACCTTCCAGGTAGCGGTCATAAATGGCACGTTCCACGGAGAAATCAGTGCACAAACACCAACGGGTTGCACCAGCGTATAGTTGAGCATCTTGTCATCAACGGGATAGGTACGGCCGTTCATTTGCTGACAAATTTCAGCAAAGAAATTGAAGTTGTGAGAAGCGCGTGGGATCAAGACATTTTGTGTCTGATGAATGGGCAGACCGGTATCTTTGGTTTCCATTGCCGCGATTTCAGGCACATTCTCATCAATCAACTCACCTAAACGGCGCATCAGGCGTGCACGTTCTTTCATCGGCAAATCTGCCCATTTTGGGAAGGTTTCCTTTGCGGCGGCAACGGCTTGATCAATCTCTTCCTGACCACCGGAAGCGACTTCAGCCAGCACTTCGCCGGTAGCAGGATTTGTGGTTTCAAAATAGGTTTTACTGCTGACGTTTTTGCCGTTGATCCAATGGTTAATCATGGTCATTACAGGCTCTCCTCATACTCTTGCTGGCTGACAATACGGTTAACCAGACGCCCAACACCTTCAACTTCAACAATAACTTCATCTCCCGGCACCACATCGGATAATCCTTTTGGCGTGCCAGTGGCGATCATGTCTCCCGGTTGCAGCGTCATAAAGTCACTGAGATAAGCGATCAAGAATGGAATATTGAAGATCAGATCAGCGGTTGTGCCACGTTGACGTAATTCACCATTAACCCAGGTGCTTAATGTCAGATTATGCGGATCGGGCACATCTTCTTTATCAACGAACCACGGGCCGATGGGGGTCAGTGTATCGCGGCTTTTTACCCGGAGATTAGGGCGATAGTAGTTTTCCAGATAGTCACGGATTGCGTAATCGTTACAGACGGTATACCCGGCAACGTAATCCATAGCGTGTTCTTTAGTGACTTTGTGGGCGGTTTTGCCGATGACAACAACCAGCTCAGCTTCATAATGCATATATTCCACATTATCAGGGCGAACGGAAACCTGACGATGACCGGTTAGTGTATTAGCGGCTTTGATAAAAACTAAAGGTTCTTCGGGGGGCTTAAATTCCAGTTCAGTGGCGTGATCAGCGTAATTCAAACCGAGGGCAAACAGGGTACCGTTTGCGGGTGGCAGCCATTGAACGGATTTGCCGCTGATTCTACTGCCATCTGGCAGACAGACATTTTCCTGTTCATCAACGGTAACAAGCAAATCGCGACCTTGATAGTGAACTCTTGCGTGTTTCATGCTTTCTCTCCCGCTTGCACAACCTGATTTTCCAGTGATGGGAAACCTGCGGCCCGAATGACAACTTTGTCGCCCGGTTTGATAGCAACACGTTGGTGTGGCGTCCCAAGCAGGATCACATCCCCCTCTTTGAGGGTTGCGAAATCACTCAATGCTGCGACTAATTCCGTGGCTGAACGCACCAGATCGGCTGTTGACCAGCGATCGACTTCCTGACCATTGATTTCGGTAATGATATCTAACGCATCAATGGATTCGGGATTGGTCATTTGGCCTATAGGGCAAAAACCATCACGACACTTAGCTTTTATTGCCGGACGATAGAAAGCGGTTTCAGGCAGGCTGACTTCATTAGCTAATGCATAACCTGCGATATATTCGGCTGCATTTTCAATGGCAACTTTGCGAGCAGTTTTACCTATCACTAATGCCAATGTTGCGCCGCTTTGGACCTCTTCATTCGCAGGATGGGGAATTGTTTCACCGGAGGTGATAACGGTATTGCGTGGTTTAATAAACCACACCGGTGTTTTAGGTAAGGTGTTATAAGGTGCTTGCTGAAATGAGTCATGCCAGACATCTACCTGGCTCTGATGGTTGAGGGCGACGGCGAAGACAGTGCCTTTCATTAACGATTCCTCATGAACTTAAACGGGCGGTTTTAAGATGCATTTATTAATATATTAATAAACCAAGGATCGCGTTGTTGCAACATGTTAATGTGTTTGTTAATTTTAATTGTGATCTCAGTAACAATATCTCCACTAAATTTGTTTTTTATCATTATTAATCAATGTATTAATCTTTTTTTGGATAAAAGCATTACTCTAACATTAACTTTTTATTAACTTTATTTTTGCGGTTTATTTTTGTTTACTTATTAATATTTTTATGATTTTTTCTTTGTGGTTGATTGGATGACGTGCTAGTCTTTTTTATTGTGATTATAGGGTGAGGTATACCCTATGGATTTCAAGATGCATCGCGACGGCAAGGGAGCGAATCCTCGGGAGCATAGCAAACTATGTGACCGGGGTGAGTGAGTGCAGCCAACAAAGAGGCAACTTGAAAGATAACGGGTATAGTACTTTCAACAGAGAGTCAATCAGTGATTAACTAAGATAAGAGCCTTCATTACCCATGCATGAATCTCTGACAATTGCATTACTTCAGGCGCGAGAAACCGCAATGGGTTTTTTTCGTCCAATCCTTAAGAGTCATAATCTGACTGAACAGCAGTGGCGTATTATTCGTGTACTGTCTGGTAATCGGTCAATTGATTTTTATGATTTGTCTTGCCAGACCTGTATTCTTCGTCCAAGTCTGACTGGGATATTGACTCGCATGGAGCGTGACGGATTGATCTTTCGTCTTAAACCGATGAATGACCAACGCAAACTTTATGTTTCTTTAACGCCGGATGGCCAGAAACTTTATGAAAAGGCGAAAGAGCAGGTAGAACAGGGATATCAGGCGATTGAAAAAGCCTTCTCACCGGAGAAATTGGTTCAGCTTTCCGCTTTGTTGGAAGAATTAATTGCTGTGGGTAACAACTTACCGGTAAATATAAATACAGAAAAGGAAGTTAAGTAAATAAAATCTCCATTGGAAATGATGGTAATGAATAAAACTAATAATTGCTGAGTAGCATCAGCAATTATTAGTTTTAGCTATTGAATAATTAGCGTTAATATTTCCTGTGGGTAGATAATAAATTGCCCACGAAATATTGTACCTGTTGGGTAATGATGGGTGAGAGTTTCCCGCAACACTAACGTTATTTCATTATTTTTGAGGGATAGGGCAGTAATTTCAGCCGCTTCAAAACCAAAGAATCGTTTTACTTGTGGATAAAGTGCTTTATACAAGCTCTCTTTTACCGAAAAGGCAAGGGTAAACGCTTGTTCAAATGATAAATGACAATGTTTCAGAAGTTGGATTTCCCTGTCATTCACAATCATTTTTGTGATTTCATCTATATTTTGACGATCAACGATAGCTTCTACATCGACACCAATTAATCTGTTATTAGTTTGCGGTGCAGCCAGCACCATTGCACAGTAGGTTGAATGAGAAACGGAACCGCAAATACCTTCCGGCCAGATTGGCGCGCGATCATTACCAGAGATCAAATTAAATTCGGGTTGCCCTAATTGAGTTAAAAGTTGTCTGGCGCAATAACGTGCTGTCAGATATTCAGCTCGCCGTTTCTTGACGGCTTTGGCTAATGTAGCAGGGAAGGGGAGATTTAATTGATCGAACAATTTGTCGTGATAATGAGCAAGCTCAAAACGAGCCTGCCAGAAATGCACTTGGGGATGTTTAACAACCGTTCCATACTTGATTTGAGTGATAAATCCACCGCCATCTTTTGGCAGCGGTGCTTGATTGATGTGTATAACTGTTTGTTCCATGTTGATTATCCAGATAAGAAAATGCTACACAGTTTATACTTAATATCACTCATATTGAACGGTAAAATGTGCTGTGGCGTTAGCTGTACCACCTTTTATTCTATCATTGGTCTGGTAATAGCGGGCAGTGAAGGGTAAATTATAATCAGAATTCCTGTCAGAATAACCTACAATAAATGGTTTTCCAATAGGAATGGGTGTTCCCATATATAAGATTTGTACACCAACCCCTTTTGCTGTATTTGTTGCATTAGCTCTGTCTAATTGAATAATACTTTCTGGGGCGCCATTGATTGTTTTTGCTGAAAATGTAATTGTAGGTTTGATTTTTTCTGTACATTCAATGCTGATATTAAAATCAGCATGACCAGCAGTTGTTCCTATTCCTTTAAATAAATAACTAGGAACATTACCAAAATTTACTGTCGGTGTTGAGGCTATTGTCATACAGCCAGTAGCCTTAAATCTGTATAAGCCTGAATGCCTTATTGATATTAAACTTGTACTTCTTCTTTTTCCTGATGTTACTAATTTAAACATCATACCATTAGATAATGTTTTTTGTATATCAATTGCCCCTGTTTTGTAAAGATAGATATTAATACTGCCTATATCTTCCCAGGTGATGTTTCTTCTTGTTCCCAGATGATGTGAGTAATTAGATCCATCTGTTTGAGGATACCCTATTTCACCGATTTTCCCCCCTGAAATAGTAAAATATAAGTATAACCTATTTGGGATTATTTCTAATCCACCCGTTCCATGTGGCGTTTTAATTGATGCTCTTCCAGGGAGAACACTGTCACCAAACATTAGGGATACATTGTCTTCGTCTTCATCACATGAAAAAATCGGATCAGTTATACCAATTCCCATCTCATTAGCTATCTGTGCAGCACTGAAAGTTGTTACATAAATACTTTTCGTATTATCTGTGTTAAAACTCAATTTAAAATTATTTAAATTGAATGCTAAAGTAGCACTTCTCACTCCTGATTTTAACCAGCAATCAGCATATGATTTATTATTGAATAACATCAGTATAGAAGAAATTAATAACCATAAATATCGTTTCATATATATTCCAGTTGAGTTCTGTTCTTAATTACTGACAGTGTAATGAAGCGAGAATAGTGCCATTATTTTTTTTGGTATAATTTATTAGTGAGATTAATATGGCAGATTTATTTATCGTCTAAATCAGGTTTTAATTCTGCTGTATTATTAACCTCACGGAGGAAAACTTCTCTTTTTTATGTTAATTCAATGTTAATACTTTAAGTTAAATTAGATGATTTGTAAAGTTATTTGTATTCAATTGTAAATTGTACTGATGCATTAGCTTTTCCGCCGGTTATTTTATCATCTATTTGGTAATAATGGGCAGTAAGCGGTAAATAATAAAGATCTTTTTCACCTCTCCATTCAGTTATAGTAAGAGATGTACCCATATAAACAGGATTATTGTTATGTAACAATTGAACACCAATACCTCTGGCTGTTTTTCCCTCGCTGTATTGATGTAGTTTAACAATGCTATTTAGACTTGGGCTCACTGTTTCTCCTGTGAACCTAATAGTGGGAATATTTTTATCTTTACATTGAATGAGAATATAAAAGTCATTACGGCCAGCAGTAGAGCCTCTGCCTTTAAATGAAGAAGTATTGATTTTGCCAAATTTTATTTCTTGATAGGGGGTGGATGTCATACAGCTTTGACTGCCAATTATATTGTCCTTATTATATTTGATATTTATTAATTTTTTACCATCACTTGTTGATAAAGATGATATCATCCCTCTTTTTAGTATGGAGCCTGATTTGATATCGCTTGTTTGAATAAGATTAATTGTTATTTTACCGATATCTCTTAAAGTTATTTTTCTATTGATGCCATCATGAGAGCTACCTTTCCCATCTCCATCATAAGATACGGAAAAATATAAATTATCTACACTTGTTTTTATCCAATCACTCTCTTTGGATAATCCTATTCTACCTGATGTTGTTTCGAAAGAGATATTTTCATTATTATCACAGATAGCAATGGTTGAATCGGCTTTAATATTTATTTTATTAGCCAGCTCCATAGGGCCGTATTCAGCTATGGTAATATGTTTTCGAATATTATAGTCTGCATTGATAATTTCATTTATCTCAACATTTAAATCAATTGCTTTAAAATTATTGCTTAATTTACATGAGGCAATTGATTTTGTAATATTGAGTAGTGTTAGCAATAATGTTGCTAATATAATTAATCTATTTTTCATGCTTTCCCTAGATATACCTAATAGATTTCGAGCCGCAGCGCGGCGGCAAGTGAACGAATCCCCAGGAGCATAGATAACTATGTGACTGGGGTGAGTGAAATCAGCCAACAAAGCAGCAGCTTGAAAGATGAAGGGTATAAATATTATTTTAATCACTGACAACGTAATGAAGTCAAAATAATACCATTAATTTTTTGATATAATTTACTATCGAATTGAATATGACAGCTTTGTTTATTGCCTAAATCGGCTGTTAATTTTGCTGTGTCACTCACACCACTCAGGAAAACTTCTCCCCTTTCATTCACCATACCGTTGACACCATTTGGGCCTGTGATTACCGTGCCGAATGGGAGCTTCTTACCGTGATGTTGTAAAGTTAAAAATACTCGATGACCAACACGGATAGAATAATCTGCCAATACCAAAGCCCCTTTGGTTGGAATGACCTTAGTGGTTGGATTATCAATATCTATATCATTACCAAATGTATTGGTGTCAAGAGATAACATATTTTCCCGATATTGCGATATATAAGGCACAACGGTATATCCCCGCCAATCTGTACTTATGGACGTATTATTCAGTACCTTAGCATGGGTTGCCCCAGGGGCTCGAATTAAGGCACTAGCGCCGCTTTCGCTAATATTTTGCGCCAAGGTAATGCCATAGGGATGGGCAATAATTGCCCCCTCTAATCCATAATTAACCCGCTGATTTTTTCTATGATCAGTGGTGTAACCTACATTCATTGAACCATATGAGCCTCTGTAATATAGGCTGGCGGCATTACCTGATTCTTTTTCTTTCTCTGATTTTTCGTAGCTGTAATCTTGAGAAATCATATAGTTCAGATTTTGTTGTTCCAGTAAAGAGCCGGATAATGTCATTGAATGCTGGCTGTTACCGTTGGTGTGATAAGAGGTATCATAATCTACCGATGCACTGTGATTATCTGATGGCAGCCATTTATCCAGAGGAACACTGATATTGAATGAAAAAACTTGATCGTTATTGATTCCTGAACGATTACGATGGTAATTGTAGCTCAGTGACAAAGAGATATCATGAATATTAGTGTTATAGGACATAGAATATGACTGATTCTTACTGGCTTTATCCTGCCAGTAATCTTGTTGCCAGGCAGATAATGAAAGACTACCATATTGTCCTAAGCTTTGGCCCATCGTTATTTGCATCCGGTTTTTAGGTGTGCTATTTCTGTTATTATCAGCAAATTGGTAGGTATTATTGGCATCGCTAAAGCTGTAATAACCATTGGTATTGTAGCGATAACCCGCTAATGTCACTGTTGTATTGGTTTCAGTAAAACCTTTACTGTAGCGTATCTGATAAGATTGTCCGGTTTTCTTTTCTCCGTTTGGGAAATGAGTTGCTGCATTGGTAACATCAATTGATATTGCGCCAAATTTCCCCAGATTATGCCCCAGACCTAATGCATGACTTTGATAGTCAGAAGAGGCAATAACTCCACCATAAATGGTGGTGCTATCCCATAACCCGTAAATAGCTTCTGTCTGAATAAATCTTTTTTTACTGGCCTGTTTGCCACCGCTGAATTTACCGATATTAGCAGAATATTTCATTTGGCCGGTACGGATCATTAATGGCGAAGCGGCAAAGGGTTGAGTAAACTTTCTGACTTTACCATTTTCTTCATAAATGGATATTTCCAGATCACCGTTCAGGTTACTGGGATAAATATCGGTAATTTCAAAGGCGCCCGGTGGAACAAAAGTTTGATAAATAAGATTATCTTTCTGATGGACTTCTATCCTCGCGTGCGTCATGGCGATACCGCGGACAACAGGTGCAAACCCTTGCTGGCTATCTGGCAACATTTGGCTATCAGACATCAATTTAATGCCATTAAAAGTGAAACTATCGAATACCATACTGTCGGTGGATGTTTCACCCAATACCAGTCGAGATCTTAATGGACGAATATCCCGTTCAGCATAGGCTTTAAGCGATTTCCATTCAGATGTTGTACCCGTATGGTTGTAGTAACTATTATGACGAATTCGCCACGGACCTAAATTAAAGCCACTACGTAAGTTCAGATATTGATTCTGTTCACTTTGATTTTTATTCCAGGATTGCATTCCTGTCAGATGATAGTTGGTGAAAAACATCGGTAAACCATCATCCCATTGAGCAGGAGAGATATCTCCCCTGATTTGTGATTGCATGGCAGCCTGAGGAAAATTCAGGGTCAAAGTAAGCTGACTTAAATCCAGTTCTGCTGATGCATGTTGGATATATTTTTCTGGTTGAGAAATGATCTCTTGTTCAGCAAGTGAGGCTAATTCAGGGAAGCTTGCTGTTTTTACCCCGATTTCTTTCAGTAAATTGATAGATAATTCAGGGCAAAGTTTCTCACCGCAGTCAATAAAGGATAAGCTTTTAATGCCAATATCTTTTTTATTGACGATAACATTAACTTTATAGATGCCTGGAATGTAAGAATCTGTTTTTGATAAACTCTCCAGATTAATATTTTCTTTGTCTTTGTCTGATAATTGTAATGCATTGATATCGAAATACAGCTCTGCATATGCTGGCAACGATAAATAACAAATCATTAAAGCAAAACTGATTATTCTTTTCACAATACACTCATCAGATAATATTATCAGAAATTAAACCGGCGCTCTTCTGTTGTGCCACCGTAATCATTGATAGCAGTCAGAATCACGCTTTTTATGCCATTTTGAGCTGAAAATACCTTATGATTAAAAGGGGGAATAAATCCGGGTCTAGGTATTAATGTTCCGTCAATTTTCATCTCATTAAGATTAATGTAATAAGCCGTGGGGTTAGTTAATTGAACACCATTGGCATTGCGTGATGCTTCCAAACGATTAATGGCATTATTCGCATCATTATCAGATAGCCCTGCCGGGCGATAAATCAATTTGATAATGTTTTTTATCGTTATGATCATCTTGCTATTGTCATTTTTTTCAACTGCTGGAATCGCATTGACATTGAGTAAAAATATCGATTCCCGATCTGCTGGCAGGTGATTGCCGATATATGAAACACGAATCTGGTGCTCGCTCTCTTTCGACACCTTAAACAATGGCGGCGTAATAACGAACGGTACTTTGTTTTGACTATTATCGATATTATCTACCCACGACTGTACAAGATAAGGTCTTTCTGCATCCGAGTTAGTGATAGAAATAGTGGCTTCTTTTTGTGAGCCATTATAGATCAGGCGAGTGCCGCCTAAAGTAATCCCTGCTTGTACTTGTCCTATAAAAAAGACAAGCAAAAAGGGAGTAATAAAGCGAAGCATTTTTACTCCTTTAGTTATAAAAATATATAATTCTATTAAAGATGTTTATTCGATAATTATGGATATATGATTGTGAATTTGATATCTTTATTTATATTACCTGCTGTAATACTGGTATTTGTCGAAATTAGTTTTGCTATGAATTTTATATCAGTATTTCCATTTTTTACTGCTGTTGCAATTCCTGTAGCATATTCTTTTGGTCTTATTGCAGTTGTTCCGTTTTCCTTGAATATTTGGATACCTACGCCGGAAACGTTTGAACTGAAAACTTCATTATTGTGGGTATCGAGATCTCCATCAAAGAAGATACCTAGACTTCCTGCTACCTGACAGTTTTGTAAGGATATAGAAAAATTTTTACTCACAGCAACTATATTTGCAGTATTTCCAAATGCGCTTTTTGATAATGAACCGAAATTTACTCCAACTTCTTTACCTGCTTGTCCTGTGGCTACTGTACAGCCGCTTTCAAGAATAGTACCTCTAAATTTAATTGTTCCATCATAAGATAACGCACTGAAACTGCTAAAAACCCCTAATATTGTCATTAAAGAAGCCAAAATAAAATTCTTTTTCATTTAAAAATACCTTTACCTTAATAAATATGTGTTTTAGTTCTGTCTATACAATAAAAATATATATCTAACCATCATGATAGTTTAATGGCTGATGATATCATTAAAATCATTTTTATCATGGTATATAATGCAATCGCATTTTTAACCATTTTTTACATATATCTTTAGTTTATCCTGATTTAGTCATCATTTCTCACCATGTTATAGTCTGTGTATTTATATTCATATTGTTGATAATAAATTTCTGATATTAATTTTTTATAGAAAAGAATGGTTTTCTCTCTGAGATATCATCTATTATTGTAAGCTTATTCGTGTTGTTAATAATGATTCTTATTTTTATTTAAATGCCCGGAATCCTGTAGCATGATAAGTACCATATTGATAGCAAAATTCTTGTAAGGTACTGCTAATAACAGTGAAAAGCTCTTATAGGCAAGGTGCATAGTACATATGGATAAACTTATCTTCACTATTTTTATTGAAATGGAGATTCCATAGCGATATTAACAAAAGTAATCTATAGCTACTCAACGCACTAGTATCTTACTCAAAGAAAGTGAATATTCTGATTGGGTAAACCGTAATATGTAATGCCATCGTATTAATGATATTAATACGATCGGATAAATGGTCATCTTAACTGTGATTAAGATAACAAAAATTTCTTCTTATTTTTTTAGGAGCTAAGTTGATTTCCAATTCAGAGTTTCGTTTTTGCTTTAGGGTTATTCTCACTCGACGGAAAATAGTATTAACTAAAATATGATCTTTTTCAACAACTTAAACAAAAAAATAGTATTTTTTTTGAAATTAATTAAAATTTCTTTCTATTTCATTGTGTTATAAGATTAAATTAATCGATTGATTGAGTTAATTCAATCAAGAAATAATAATGATGTTTATTTAATGTCTTATTTTTCATCATGATATAAATTAGACAAATTGATTCATTTTTGTCTTATTATTAATTCGGATATTCTATTGTTATTGATGTGGCTGTATATTTCATCATCAAAATCATTAATCACAGTTTTAGTCATAGAAGAAATTAATCGGGCTGGAACAACTGTGTTAACAGATGTCAACTCCTGTTATCTGGTGTGTACATTTAGCGTTTCTGTCTGGCGGGTTGATATTGAAACAGTCAGCAAGTCACATAATGAAGAATTAGGTCATGGACAGTATTGAGGCTAATAGGGCTGATTTTCCAGAGACTTTAGTTGTAGTAATGAGGCATAAAGGCGTTCTATCTGGTAGAGGTAACACAATGAGAGAGTTAAAAAATTGGCACAATAATATGAATATTATTCATGTCACCTTGCTAATGCTTAATTTTGAACCAATAGTTGAGACGCTGGATTCGACTAATAAGTGCATTTTTTTCTGGGGAGAGTAATTTAAAAATGGCCTGAGAGATATCTTCCAGAGGAATATTGTTTACATTCTGGGGATCATAAAGTGTTACACATTGATTTTCAGAAACAAGGGGAGCCCAATTTTCCGGTTTAGTGACACCATAGAGGGCAACTAATTTTTTGTTTAACGCGGCTGCTAAATGGCATATTCCACCATCACCGACAATGATCAGATCGGTACTGTTGAGAAGTGACAAAAAAGATTGTAATGATTGACATTCTACTATCTGAGTTTGCTTTCCTATCATTGCTAACAACTTTTCAGCATTTGATCTGTCCTGCCGAAGAGTGGAGATAATAAAGCTGGCATCTGGAAAATATTTTTTAATTTTCTGGGAAATTAATGCCATTCGTTCATGAGTAATACTGCTCCTTTCCCGATTATTTGAAACAGAAAACAAGATAGTAGGAGAACCATGTTCTTTGACAGGCGGGAAATATTGAGATGAAATTTTAGGGAATAAATCAGAGGATAATTTGTTTATTTCAGGATTAAATACTCTTAATACTTTGAGTGCTTGATGATATCCTTTAATATATTGTGGACAGACTGAATAATTAATTAGTTTTTCATGCCATTGATGTGATTGTGTTACAGCATAACGTTTTTTAGCCCCCAAAAGCCATAAAAATAAGTTATTCAACTTCATAGGCGTGGGTTTTGCTGAAATGGCGATATCAAAATGTAACTTGCGCCATTTCAATGCAGTTCCTAAAGTAGTCGTATATTTATTCCCTTTGGGAATGATATGCGTTATTACTTCTGGGGAAAGATAACCAGCCAATTCTTTATTATTAGATTCGATGAATAGATGGATCTTTGCTGCTGGGAATCTGTATTGTAAGTATTTGATTAATGGCTGAGTGCAAATCAAATCACCAAGACCATTACGGCGTAAAATTGCAATTTTCATTTGTTGTTAACTGACATGTAGATGAATAGTACTAATAGTATCGTAAGTAAGAAAAAAGTAATACATAAACAACATTCTGTCTTGGATAACGCTTAACTTTTACCTTTAACTGTTTTCTTAAATAATTATTTGTTACCTTGTTCTTGGTGTGTGAAATCTCCGATACAGTGATGTGATTATGGTAACTTTTATATCCATAAATTGCATACCGTAGTTAATACGGTAATGCTTGAGATTACATACATCGAATGCGTCATTAGTTTATTGCCTGCGAACCAAGCACACTAAGCATTAAAATCGTTGTGAATGCAAACTCTGCCGCCACAATTGTTACCGAGGGTCATTGGTTACTTAACCGTGTGATTAACGTACAGACCTGATGGGTGTTTCGCTCATCGACATGGTGGTTTTGCTTTACCTATTTTGGTCATACGGCTGACAATGGACATATTTTTTGTTAGCTTCTTTCAGCGGCAATGTTGTTATTTCAATGGATATTATTTTTTCGCTACACGACGATTATCCTAATTGCTGAAATATCATCAGGGGCCTGTTTGTTATCCATATGAAATGGTGATAGCGACTATATAACGCCATTTCTCACAGTCAAATCTGGTGGAGTATGGGGGAGGTATTTACACTGCTTTTCCCCGCGTATCTGGATTTGTGACGAGCTTTGAAAATACATCAATGGGGGTAATAGCATGATTCGATTTGAAGATAAAGTTGTCATTATTACCGGTGCAGGAAGCGGTATAGGCGAAGCCACAGCAAAACGTTTTTCACAAGAAGGGGCTATTGTTGTATTAGCGGGGCGGAATACTGACAAGCTCAACCGTGTATGCAGTGAATTGCCATCCATCAAGGCGTTGGTTGTTCAGACGGATGTTGCAGATCGAGAATCGGTCAAAAATATGGTTGATGAAACTGTCAAGCATTTTGGCAGAATAGATATTCTGGTGAATAATGCGGGCATGTACCGTGCTGGTGATTTATTAAGCCTTTCGCTGGAGGAGGGAGATCAGGTGCTGGCTATTAATCTCAATGGGGTAATCAACTGTAGCTATTTTGCTTTGCCTTATTTGCTGAAAAGCAAAGGATGTATTGTCAATAATGCGTCTGTGTCGGGACTAGGAGCTGATTGGGAAGGGCTACACTATTGCGTGGCAAAAGGTGCGGTGGTTAACCTGACTCGTGCGATGGCGTTGGATTATGGTTCACGGGGTATCCGTGTCAATTCCGTTTGCCCAAGTCTGGTGCTGACGTCGATGACCGAACGTTTTAACGATGAGATCTTGCATCAGTTCAATGACCGAATTCCGTTGCAAAGGGCGGCAACACCAGCCGAAGTTGCGGCAGCCATTACATTTTTAGCGAGCGAAGATGCCAGTTTCATTAATGGAGTCAACTTACCGATAGACGGTGGGGTCACAGCATCAAATGGTCAGCCCCATTTTAATTGAAGATATTGCTGATCCACTATAGCTACAATATTTCAGAAATAACAAACCGGCTGTACATGAAGCGCCAGCCGGAAAATTAACTTTTATTTTAGAATGTTATTTTATTAATTTCGGGATATCACTGCTGAAATCAACCCACGGGTTGGTGCCCAGCATCTCTGCACCGTCAACACTGGGCTCGTTATAGCGCATAACGAAATGTTTCGGTCCATGGGCAAATGCTACGATCAGTCCATCCTCAGCATCCAGGAATCCAGCATGCATTCCGAGTCCGGGATAGCTGAGACGCCAAGCAGGATTGCCAGCTTCCACGCGTCCTAGCGACAGCTTTGCAATCACACCGTCCGGTAGACGGAAGAACCAGGTCCACGGACCTCCAGCCACCACTGTCATGACTTCATCAATGCCCATACCGTCTTCAGCGCTGTTCACATGCAGTTTGCCGAATTTTTCGAGAATGGTTTTTCTGGCTTCAACCGAGATTGCTTTCATATCATAAACTTTAGGATAAGGTGCAACACCGACTTCCGACGTCGACAGAAAACCGCCGCGGTGAGCTTCCGGCTGGCGACCAGCCAGTCGGATTTGTTCCAGGAGTTCTCCACGGTGTAAAGAAAATAGCGAAATCAGCTTCTCGCTCTCTTCTCCAGTGAGTGCACGCGTTTTTGATACTTCAAGAATGGGTCTGGCTTTTTCAGGGAGCGGCGTTGTACTGACTCGGACGCCAATGGAAAATAAAACCTTGTTTACGTTCTCAATGCCAATAGTCGGCTGACGTCCGTCAAGATAGGACAGGGCAAGATTTTCTGATGTTGAAATAATGGAATTGTTCATACCTACACCTCCTCAATTTTGATGTAACCGGTAAGTTCATCTGCAAAACCGAGTATAGGGAGATAGATAGTTCATTAAAATGCCTATTATGTGAAAACATTGTGCACTGACAGTAAACAATTTTAATAGCTTCTCTTATATGACCATTACTTTCCACAACCAATTTGCCTGGCGTTTATTTCAAGCGGAAATTTGCTATTTAAAGCAATTATCGGTATTCAGGGAAAGTGAATATGAAGGCAAGGCGAGTACTGTGATTCTGTAATAGAGTGGCCGTGAAAATCACGGATCACTCTTCAAATATTCAGCAGGTTTCATCCAACGCATTTATAAGGAAATCAATAAAAGCCCTTGCCTTGTTGGAACGTTCTTTATGAAAGGGTTGTATGGCATAAAGTGCCTGCGTGTCAGCTTCCCATTCAGGAAGTAGTCTGACAAGTTCACCTGACAGTAGCTCATCAGTGACCAGTAATTCAGGTAGCAAAACCACACCATGTCCGGAAAGAGCTGCCTGTTTGAGCGCAAGTCCGTTATTTACCACATAGGTTCCGGGCTTAAGGTCAATGATTTTCACATCATTTTGATTGTGAAACACCCAGCGTCGTGGAGAAGAAGATAAACTGTAGATAAGACAGTGATGAGAAGTGAGATTTTCAGGGATGAGTATTTTTTCAGAAGCCTCAATATATGCGGGTGAGGCGCACAAGACTCGCGGCACTTTTATCAGCTTCCTGGAACGAAGGCTGGAATCGCTTAGTTCACCTCCTCCGCGTATCGCAACATCTATTCCATGCTCAATAAGATCAATATATTGATCAATCATGACAACTTCGACAGAAATACCGGGGTGAGCATGCATAAACTGGCATATCAGTGGATTTAATACTTTTAACCCTATAGACATTGGAATACTCACTTTTATCGAGCCTGTTAGAGTGTGAGAAGTTTCCATAACTGATAAGTCAGCATTTTCAAGCTCGTCCAGGATGTTGCATACCTGATGATAGTAATTCCTGCCGCTTGCGGTTATATGCATGCTTCGGGTTGTTCGGTTAATCAAGGGGCTTTTAAGATGTTCTTCAAGCTCATTGATGTTCTTACTGACGGCAGCCTTGGATAAGCCTAGATCTTGGGCGGCGGCTTTGAAGCTGCCTAGTTCCACAACACGCCGGAAAACGCTGATTGCTCTTAACTTGTCCATAAGCACCACTGTTGAATGAAACCGGAAAATTTTTGGATGGTTTTTCGCTTTAAAGGCATAAACTATCGCTGACAGGGTGTTCGATACTGTCGGTACTCAGTTTCCACATAGCTTAAGTATAATTCTTACTAACCCCGATTAATTTCTTTAAATTTCTGGATCGTGTGTTTGATGGCTTGTTCTGTTGGCAAACGCTCCATTGCACTGGCGCCATAGAACCCATGGCAATCGGGGCAATGAGCTAAAATATAGGCTACATCTTCCGGTTCCGAAATTGGGCCACCGTGACACAAAATAATAATGTCATTTCGAATAGTTTTAGCTGCCGAAGCACAAGTATTAATGATTGGTATACAAGATTTCAGATCATATGATGTATTAGCACTGATATCCCCGCCAGTGGTTAACCCCAGATGTACGACGATGATATCAGCACCTGCTTGTGCCATAGCCTCAGCCTCTTTTGCATTGAAAACATAAGGAGTGGTAATCATTCCCTTTTCATGAGCCAAGCGGATTAGCTTCACCTCCAGTGCATAGCCCATGCCTGTTTCTTCCAGGTTTTTTCTGAACTTTCCATCAATAAGCCCTACTGTTGGGAAGTTTTGAATACCAGCAAAACCTTGTGCCTTCAGTTCATCCAGGAAAAGAGGTAAATTACAGAATGGATCAGTACCACAGACACCCGCCAATACAGGTGTTTCCTTAACTATCGGCAATATTTCATTACCCATTTCTCTGACAATTTCATTTGCATTACCGTATGGCATTAATCCGGCCAATGATCCTCTGCCAGCCATTCTGAAGCGTCCAGAATTATATACGATAATGAGGTCTGCCCCTCCTGCTTCCTCACAACGCGCCGAAAGACCCGTGCCTGCACCCGCTCCAATAATAGTTTCGTTACGTTCGACTTTTTGTTTTATAGTTTCAATAATTTGATTATATTTTTTCTTCATAAGAAATTCCCTGGTGTTGTACGATTTCCTTGAATTGTTGTATTACAAGAGCACAAAATTGTGGTGAATTTATG
>NZ_JAHZMK010000032.1:132056-133067 GCF_020387775.1 Photorhabdus antumapuensis | reverse complement strand
AGAGTAAAGCAGGGGCAGGAGGGTGATATTCCTGCCAGAGGACAATAATGCGTTACCGTTTGCCTGTATCTGAACCGCCTTTCCGTTGATATCTGTACCGCTGATAATACTGATATTATTGCCTGCGGTTAATTGGCTGCTTAATTCTCCTGAACGTGATGAAGGGAAGAATTTACTCAGTGAAGGCGATAATTCACGGGGAGTCAGATCAATACTTTTTGCCGACGTTAAATTGATGTCTTTTTCTGCGGAGAAATGAATACTCTTAGCCGATAAATTTCCACCGGCATTCATCACAACAGAACTTTTTGCATCCAGCTTACCCACTTTAGATAACAGGTTATTAAAAAGTTCCTGCTCTTTAATGTCAGAGAGAATACTGCCAATGCGTTTATGTGATAATAGCGCAACATTGTTATTATCAATCGTAATATCATTATTTGCCGTCAAAGTAATATTATCACTTTTAGTTAAAAATACATCCCGCAAAATAATATTCTTACCTGCATTTAGCAATAAATCACCTGTTGCCTCAATGCTGCTGATTATTCGATTACCATCGTGGTTGAAATAGCCGGCAGTCTGATTGCTTTGCAATTTCAAATCAGCATTGCGGCTAATAACAGTAATATTTTTCCCCTTGATTTTACTCTGTAATACATCAATATTATCAGCGGCGATCATAGATACATTACCCCCGGAAATAACTTCCCCGGTGTTTAATGTAACAGAGTCAGTTGCCAAAAGGGTGATGTCGTTATTCGCTTTAATAATATTATTGTTGCTGATTTTCCCTGAGTTTAATACGACATTTTCAGCAGATAACGTATCATAACCGCCTGCAACCGTTATTTGGGACATTTCGTTTATGTCATAGGGTAGTGGTGTGCGAATATGAATATTATCTTTAAAATCGGCGACAAGATTACCGGCAGCAACAACACTTGCGGGTTCAATAATATTTCTTTCATCCTCCCATGTTTTCACGTTTCCTGATCTGTCAAAGTCTGT